>CALWAA010000019.1 GCA_944372725.1 uncultured Bacilli bacterium
ATTTTGGAATAAAAATTTGACAAGAGAGAAAAAGTGTGTTATTATAAATGGCATCTTTTGGAAGGGGGATTTTAAAATGGATTACAAAATGTTACCACAAGATGCTACTAAATATGAAAATGAGGTAAGAAATTATGTAAAAGCTATCTTACCTTCATCATTATCTGCAGGAGTTGATATGGACAAAGTTAGAGAGCATACAAACTTAAGGTTACTTCAAAAGCTTTTAGCAAATCCAGAACTTCGTGAAGAAATTGAAGAAAGAATTATCAGTTATGGTATTAAATTTTCAATGGTAGCTTACAAAACTAATCTACCTAGTGATTTAAGAATGACTGTATTTATGACAAAAATTTATTCATTTTTAAGTAGTTATCAAGTTTCTTTATTAGCAGATTATTTTAATAAACAAATTGAAGCTGAAAAAGAACAAAAGCATTCTCGTTAGGATGCTTTTTCTTTTGGAAAAAAGGTATTGCTTTCAAGACATTTTTCTAGTATAATGATAACAGAATAGGGTGACAATTATGGAAAATAATGTTGTAGAAAATAATACCGAAAAAAAAGATAATACCAAAAAAAGACTGATTTTAGCATCTTTAATCATTGTGATGTCTATAGTAATTATTGGCATCAGCTTATCTTATGCATATTTTATAAATACTATTGAAGAAGTTAATCCTGATAATCAAGGAACAAGTATTACGAGTGGCGAACTTACGATGAATTTCACGACCGATAGATTAATTAATGCTACTAGTGCCGGTTTAATTAATGATGCAGATGTTGTAACCGAAGGAGATTATACCCAATTTAGTGTTTCACTACCAAGTAATGCTGATGCAAGTAGTGCAACATATTCTCTATATTTAACAGAACTAAATATAACCGATAATTTAAAAAGTACTTATGTAAAATGGGCATTATATGATGCTTCTGGAACAAATGAAATTACAAATGGAAATTTTGTTAGTGCTACAACAGGAACAAACTTATCTTTACAAAATAATATAACCATTAATCGTGGTGAAACAAACTCCTATCGCTTATATATTTGGTTAAGTAATGATGAAAATGTAAATCAAATCGATTTACTGAATGGTTCATTAAGTGCCAAAGTAGGATTTAGAGCTACAACCAATTAACTTAGACAAAGTTCTAAGTTTTCTTTTGCCATTATTTAGTATTTAATTAGAAAGAAAATTATGATATAATGATTCTAAACTAGTAGGAGGTAATCATGAGATTTATTGAAATAAAAAATTGTTACAAAGTATATAAAAACGGTGTTGCTGCCATCGCTGATTTAACACTTAGTATCAATAAAGGGGAATTTGTGTTTGTAATAGGAGCAAGTGGCTCTGGAAAATCAACTTTAATTAAAATGTTATACCGAGAAGAAAAACCAACGAAAGGAACTGTCGAAATTGGGGGAATAAACGTTGGAAAACTAAGGAATAGAACAGTTTATAAATTAAGAAGAAAATTAGGAATTGTCTTTCAAGACTTTAAATTATTACCAAAATTAACTGTATATGAAAATGTAGCTTTTGCTCTTGAATGTCTTGGTATGAAGGGAAGCGAAATAAGACCAAAAGTAATTAAAGCTTTAGACCATGTTGGTCTAAAAGAAAAACTTAGAAGTTTCCCAAATGAACTATCAGGAGGCGAACAACAAAGAGTATGTATTGCAAGAGCCATTGTAAATAATCCCAAATTATTAATTTGTGATGAACCAACTGGAAACTTAGACCCTAAGACTTCAAAAGGGATTATGGATGTTTTAGAAACCATCAACAAAGAGCTGGGAACCACGATTATTATGGCAACACATGACAAAGAAATAGTAAATCGCATGAAAAAAAGAGTAATAGTCTTAGATAGTGGTGTCCTATCAGCCGACCATGAGAAAGGAAGTTATAAAGCCAGTGAAAGCGTTTAGAATATTAGTAAGAAGTATAAGAGATTCTTTCAAAAGTGTATTTCGAAATTTTAGTTTAAGCATTGCCAGTATCTTGTGTACCACAATTACGTTAGTATTAGTAGCAATTGCGATTATTGTAACAGTAAATGTCAATCATATAACGAAAGATTTAGAAGAAGAATTAACAATTGTTGTTTATGCCGATGCTGATACAACGGATGAAAGACTAGATGAAATTGAAAAAAGCATCAAAAACATGAGTGCAGTAGCAAATGTAGTTGCTAAAAGTAAAGAAGAATGGCGCTTAGAGATGCAAAGCTATTCTGATACCTTAAATACCACCTTAGATTATTTAGAAGAAAACCCTTTACTAGATTCATTTATTGTAACAGTAAATGACGTAGATGACTTAAGACCAGTTGCTCTTGAAATAAGAGAATTAGATAATATTGAAAGTGCCAACTATGGAGAAGGAATGGTTGAAGATATCATATCTGTCTTTGATATTATCAAAACCATAACAGTAGTCATGGTAGTAGCTTTAATTGTTGTAACAGCCTTCTTAATTAGCAATACCATTAAATTAACAATATTTTCTAGACGAAGTGAGATTGAGATTATGCGTCTAGTTGGAAGTAGCAACACAAGTGTAAAATTACCATTTGTCTTTGAAGGATTTTTATTAGGTGTATTAGGTTCTATTATCCCAATTATTGTCATGATTTATGGATATCTAATTATGTATGAACAAATAAGTAATTCTTCATCATTTAGCATTATTGAATTAGTGAAACCAATGCCATTTGTACTATTCACTTCGCTAATTTTATTATTAATAGGTTCTGTTGTTGGTATGGTTGGTTCTGCCCGAGCTGTAAGGAAGTATTTGAAGATATGATAAAAAAAGGTTTAAATTATTGCTTAAGAATTTGTCTAATTTTGGCAGTAACTTTCTCTTATTTTGTAACACCAGATATAGTAGAAGCAGCAACAGCAGAAACTCTAGGCGATTTAAGAAGAGAATATGAATCTTTATTAGCAGAGAAAAATGAATATGATAGCAAAACAGAAGAAGCAAAGGCAGAAATTGAAAGAAAAAAAGCCGCCATAGCTAAAGCCGAAGAGGAAATTACCCAAGCAGAAGATGATTATGATGAAGCTGAATTAGCGATTATCGAATCAAATGAAAAAATTGCTTCTTTAGAAGAAGAAACCAAAAAAGTATTATTATACATGCAGCAAATGCAAGGTCAAAATGCTTATGTTGAATATGTAACAGGGGCATCAAGCATGACCGAACTTATTATGCGTGTAGAAGCAGTCAACCAAGTAACAGGTTATATCCAAACAACAACCAAAAATTTGGAAAGCGAAATAAAGAAAAATGAAGAGTTAAAAGTAGAATTAGAAGAAAAGAAAAAAGATTTAGCTAATCAAATTGATTCTTATGAAGAAGCAATTGCCAAACAATATGATAATATTGATGAATATTCTGAATTTTCTTTAGATTTAGAAACACAAGTCAAAAATGCCAAAGATTTATATGAAAATTACAAAAAAACTTGTCAAAGTACAGTCGGAAGCACAGCAGATGATGTAATACTTACAACATGTAGTAATGTACCTTTAAATAGTGGTTGGCTAAAACCTCTTAATTCAGGAGTTGTAACATCAGCGCAAGGCTATCGTACCCATCCTGTAACCGGCCAAAAATATAAATTTCACGCAGCTATTGATATCGGTGGTAATGCTGAGGGAACTCCTGTTTATGCTGCGGCATCAGGTGTTGTTAGTGGTATTGCTCGTCGGACTAGTTGCGGCGGAAACAAAGTATATGTTCAAGTAACAGTTGGAGGAGTAAGATATACAACTTATTACTACCACTTATTAGCGATTAATGTTAATGTTGGTGATGTTGTAACTCAAAATACTGTCATTGGTACAGTAGGAGGGGGAAGACAGACATCATCTGTTTATGGTGGCTATGATAGTTGTACTACCGGAGCTCACCTACATTTCGGTGTTGCCGAAGGATGGTACTCTAATGAACCGCCTTCATCACAAGTTATAGCTCCTCCAGGATTTAACAATGTTGTAGGATATCGTTTCTATTCAAGAACTGATTATTATGCCAGATAAGCATTCTTAAAATGAATGCTTTTTTGCTGTACAAAATGCTAAAAATAATATATAATTTAGATAATAAAGGTGATATATGATAAGTTATAAAAAAGCAATGAAAAAAGATATTCCGTTGTTAATAGAATACAAGTTACAAACAATTATTCCTTATCTAAAAACAAATGAAGAAAAATTAAAAGTAATTGCTTATGTAAATGAATTTATAAGAAATAATTTTAATAAATTTATAATAATTCATTATTTCTTCAAAAAAGTAGGTTCTTTTCTAATATTAGATAATGAATTAGATACCTTGTATATTATCGAAAAATATCGAAATAAAGGAATAGGAAGTAAGATATTGAAAAAAGAAAAGATAGATAAAATAAAAGTAAAAAAAGAAAATGAAAAAGCAATTCAATTTTATGACAAAAATGGTTTTTCAAAAAAGGAAGTAAAAGAAGATTATATTATTTTAAGAAAGGATTGATAAATATGAAAATAAATGAATTCTTACGTCAAATAGCAAGTGATATCAAAAATACCGGAAAAGCATACACCAAAGATGATTACTATCACTTATTAAAATATACTGGCATAACAAAGGATGATTCTAGAGCTAATGATATTGAAGAATTTTATGATAAATTTTTAGAAAGCTTAAATAATTCTTTAGTTCGTCATATTGTAAGAAAAACCGGCAAAGGCGTAAATACAACTCATTATATTGGCTTCTACGCTGATGAAAGAGCAAGTTATACTGAAAGTTACAAAGTTTATTTTTCAGTAAAATATGAATACATGATTAGTTCACTAAAGACCATTTTCTCTTATTTAATTAGAAACAGTATAGCATCAGTCGTAAAATTCCATGTGAAAGCAACCAATGAAAACATTGTCATTCGCTTCTATCACAAAGAAGATGTTATACCATTCATTAATTACTGCAACAACAACTTTATTTTAGATGACTTACTAGAAAAACCAAATCCTTTTATTGCCACCATTTATGGAATAGGCATAGTTAGAGATGATAACACGATTAATAGCTATAATGGCACGTTAAGTGAAGTATTAGAAGATTATTTCAATTTTTTGAGTAATAGGAATGCTTTAGATAATATTAGTGACTTACATTTCTTAGATTATGTGATGCAAAAGGAAAATGCTGAACAAAATGAAATAGTAAAATTTAATCTTCATGCGATTGTTCAAGATATCAAAGCGATTTTATCAAGGACAAACCCAATGGATTAAAAAAATCTTGATATAAAAGGTAATGTGCGATAAAATAATAAGGCATGGAGAAATTATGGAAAAAGTCTTATTATATTTAGAAAATTTATTAAAAAAAAATGATTGTATTGTTGTGGCAACAAGTGGAGGACCAGATTCCATGTGTCTTCTTCATTTATTGTGTGAGTTAAAAGATAAATTGAGTTTAAAACTAATTGTTGCTCATGTCAATCATAAATTAAGGCGTGAATCAGAAGAAGAAGCTTTATTTGTAAGTGAAGTTTGTCTTGAAAATAATTTGATTTATGAATACATGGAAATACTAGAATATAATGATGACAACCTTGAAAATGATGCCAGAATAAAAAGATATGAGTTTTTAGCTAAATTAGTGAAAAAGTACCATGCTAAGTATTTAATGACTGCTCATCATGGCGATGATTTAATGGAAACGATTTTAATGCGTCTAACAAGAGGAAGTAGTCTAAAAGGATATAGTGGTTTTAAAAAAGAATTAAAAGAAGAAAATTACACCATCATAAGACCTCTAATTACCGAAACAAAAAAAGATATCGAAACTTACATGAATATTCATAACTATAAATACTATATTGATAAAAGTAATTTTAGTGAAAAATATACAAGAAATCGTTATCGTATGCATGTCTTACCATTTTTAAAGAAAGAAGATTCTAAAGTTCATCATAAATTTTTAAAATTTAGTGAAGAACTAATGGAAGCAAACACATTTATTGAAAGTTATGTAAAAGAATTAATTAGTAAAATAAGTGATAAAAATGGGATTAAAATAGATGAACTTATAAAATTAGACAAATTTCTACTTAAAAAAGTAGTAGAATACACATTAAGCCAAATTTATATTGATGATTTATTTTTAATTAATGATAAACATACCAATTTAATTATTGGCCTAATTAAAAGTGATAAGAGTAATAATAAAGTGAATTTACCAAATAATTGGCAAGCCATAAAAAGTTATAATTATTATAAAATCGTCAAAATTAATAAAGAAGATGATTACGAATATATTTTAGAAGATAAGCTAATCTTACCAAATCACATGGTAATTAAAAAAGTAAAAGAAAAAGATGGTAAATCAAATTATGTTATCAGATTAAATAGTAAAGACATTAAATTACCTATTATAGTTCGTTCAAGACTAATAGGTGATAAAATGGAAGTGAAAAATTTAGGCGGAACGAAAAAAATAAAAGATATATACATTGATGAAAAAATACCACTAGAAAAAAGAAAGGAAATTCCTATCGTAACGGATAGCAATAATACCATTCTTTGGCTTCCAGGTGTAAAAAAATCAAAATTTGATGTAGAAAGTAATGGAATATATGATATAATACTTTCATATGAGGAGGAATAAAATGAATATAAAAGATGTAAAGAAAAATAATACAGTTAGAAATTTCTTTCCCTATTTAGTGTTGTTTATAATTATTATTGCAACGTTTTTCATTCTAAATTTAGGTGGAAGAAAAGTAAATGAATTAACAACCGGTGAATTATTAACAGCCTTAGAAAAAGGTGAAGTAACCGAAATTACTATCATGCCTAAAAGTAGTGAATCAATTTACTATATTAGTGGTAAGTTAGATGGCTATGCAGAAAATGAATCTTTTGAAGCAAAAGTAGTAGAAGCTGAAGTAGCCAATATTTTAACATTGACTGAAGAAAATGAAATTGCTGAATATGAAACAGACCCAGACCCAGGGTCTAGTCCAGTTTTATATATTATTGTAAATGTTTTACCATTAGTTTTATTAATTATTATTTCTTATATTTTATTTTCTAAATTAGCTAGTTCTAATAAAGGCTCTATGGATTTTGGTAAGAGTAGAGCCAAACTTAGTGATGATAAACATCAAGCAAAATTTTCTGATGTAGCAGGCTTAAAAGAAGAAAAAGAAGAAGTAAAAGAATTAATTGATTTCCTAAAAAATCCTAAGAAATTCCAAAAATTAGGTGCCAGAATTCCTAAAGGTGTCTTATTAGTAGGCCCTCCTGGAACTGGTAAAACCCTTTTAGCTCGTGCTGTTGCAGGTGAAGCAAATGTACCATTCTTCTATATAAGTGGTTCTGACTTTGTAGAACTATTTGTTGGTGTTGGTGCAAGCCGTGTTCGGGAAATGTTTAAAGATGCGAAAAGAAGTGCTCCATGTTTAATTTTTATCGATGAAATAGATGCCGTAGGACGTCAAAGAGGCACAGGCTTAGGTGGTGGCCATGACGAACGTGAACAAACTCTAAACCAATTATTAACTGAAATGGATGGTTTTGGTGAAAATGAGGGGATTATCATTATGGCAGCAACCAACCGCCCTGATGTTCTAGACCCAGCCCTACTTCGTCCAGGACGTTTCGATCGTCAAGTAACAGTAAGCTTACCGGATGCCAATGAACGTGAACAAATATTAAAAGTTCATGCCAAAAATAAAATTTTAGCTCCTGATGTAAATATAAAGAATTTAAGTTTAAGAACACCAGGATTTAGTGGTGCTGACCTAGAAAATTTACTAAATGAAGCAGCCCTACTTGCTGTAAGACGGAACAAAGATGCTATCACCATGGATGAAATAGATGAAGCAACAGACCGTGTATTAATGGGACCTGCTAAAGTTAGTCGAAAGATTACCGATAAGGAAAAACGTTTAGTAGCAATCCACGAATCTGGTCATGCTGTAATTGGCTTGAAATTAGAAGATGCCAATGAAGTTCATAAAATTACGATTATCCCAAGAGGTGTCGCTGGTGGTTACACGATGATGCTTCCAAAAGAAGAAAAAATGGGCATTATGACTAAAAATGAATTAGAAGCTCAAATCACTGGCTTACTCGGTGGCCGTGTTAGTGAAGAAATGTATCTTGGTGAAATTACAACAGGAGCTAGTGACGACTTTAGAAGAGCAACTAATATTGCTAGAAGCATGGTCACTGAATATGGTATGAGTGATTTAGGACCGGTAGAATACGAAGAAAAATCAGAAGGAGTCTTCCTAGGTCGTGATTATGCTAAATCAAAAAATTTCTCTGATAAAGTAGCTCATGAAATTGATGAAGAAGTAAGAAAGATTATCAATGAATGTTATAAAAAAGCAGAGGAAATCTTAAAAGCCAACAAAGATTTAGTTATGTTACTCGCTGATGCCTTAATGGAAAACGAAACACTTACCAAAGAACAAATTGACTCTCTTGTAAAAACTGGTAAACTAACTCCCGAAGTTCCTGAAAAAGGAGAAGCAAAAACTTTAACAGAACTAAGAGAAGAGGCCAAAGAGCGTGGTATCAAAGGATACACTAAAATGACCAAAGAAGAGCTAGAAGAAGCTCTAAAAGAAGAATAAGAACTGTAGGAAAAACTTACAGTTTTTTAATTGCAAGTTAAAATAAATTTTGCTACAATAGTAATGGGAAGTGAATTATGAATAGAGTAGATAAAATTAATTATTATTTAGATATGGCTGAAGTAGCACTAGAACGTTCTACTTGTCTTAGAAAAAAATGGGGAGCAGTTATTGTAAAAAATGATGAGATTATTGCAACTGGTTATAATGGAGCGCCTCGAGGAAGAAAAAATTGCATTGACTTAAATTACTGCAAAAGAGAAGAAATGCATATTCCCAGAGGGGAACGTTATGAAATGTGCAGAAGTGTTCATGCTGAGGCCAATGCCATTATTAGTGCATCCCGCAAAGACTGCCTAGATGCAACTCTTTATATGGTAGGAATAGAAGTAGCAAATGGTGAATATGTAACTCACGCTAGACCATGTGCTATGTGTAAAAGAATGATTATTAATGCTGGTATTAAAAATATTGTAGTTAGAAACACCAAAACTGAATATGAAATTATTGATGTGAGTGAATTTATAGACAATGATGAGTCACTAGAAGAAGTAATGGGATATTAAAATCCCATTTTTTTAATTGATTATATAATAATATCTAGCAATTTTTAAAAAAACATGATAATATTAAATAGTAATATAATAAGGGCGGGGATAACCTTGAAGAAAAGATTTATATTTGATGAAAATTATATAAAAAAATATGCTAAAAAAGACCGATTAAAATGGTTAATCATCGGTGCATCAGCTTTAGTTTTAATAATAGTAATAATTATTGTTATTTTAGCAACAAGAAATAATAAGCCAGAGCAAATAACTCCAGCAGTACCAAAATTTGAATTAAAAGAAGAATTAACGATTGAAGCAGGTTCACCACTTCCAGAAGTAACCGACTATTTTAACACTTTAGAAAATATCGATGTAGATGAAATAACAGTTACTTATCCAGATGAATTTGAATTAAGTTATGATACATCTTTATGTACACCAGAAGAAGTAGAAGAAATTTATAGTAATGAAGAGCCAAACTTTGACGATTATGATTGTGTTCAAAATTACTTATTAACACCTGCTACTTATGGTATTACTATTGCCTTACAAGGCGAAGAATACACTGTTAATTTAACTGTCGCTGATACAAGAGAACCAGTTTTGATACTCCAGGATGTAGAAATATATGAAGGAGATAGTTATGAATTAAATGATTTTGTAAGTTCATGTTTTGATGTAACTAGTGAATGTGAAATTACTTATTATACCGAAGATACTGATGAAGAAGAACAAATAGATTATTCTAATATTACTGAAGTTGGCGAGCATCTAATAAAAATAATAGCAACCGACGATTATGGAAATACAACGGAACCAATGGAAGCTACTTTAACGATTTTAGAAGTAGAAGGTGAACTTTATACCGTAACTTTTGACTCAGAAGGCGGAAGTGAAATAAGAAGCAAAAAAGTTGGTGAAAATGGTAGTGTTATCGAACCAAGTGCCCCAACAAAAGAAGGATATACTTTCTTAGGCTGGTATTTAAATGATGAAAAATTCGATTTTAACACTAAAATAACAAGTGATATTACATTAACAGCCAAATGGGAGAAAATAACAAGCGAGGGTGAAGGCCAAGGCGGAAATGGCTCTGGTGGTGGAGGTGGCTCTACTGGACCAATTAATGTAACAAGTGTTTCTCTAAACTTTAAAACCATTTATTTAGATATTGGCGAAACCAAAACAGTAACTGCCCGCATCTATCCATCTAATGCCACAAATAGAACAGTAACATGGAGTAGTTCAAATAATAATATTGCTACAGTATCAAACGGAAATATCACCGGTGTAAGTGCTGGTACCGTCACAATTACAGCGACAGCTGGTGGAAAATCAGCAAGTGTTGAAGTTATTGTAAGTTCATCATCCGGAAGTTCATGTATGTATGGTAATTCTACTTATAATACCAATGCTATTTTATCAGTAGACTTAACCCAAAATGGTTGTGCTATAAAACCAAACTCAAATCCAAGAGAAACCTTATCAAATTCTGATTTTGTCAGATTAATGAACGATTTAAGAGGTATGGGAATAGATGTTAAAGATTATGATTTTGATGTAGACCCTCAAAAGATTAGGAATACAAGTGGTACAGGTTTGGTTGGATATCAAATAGTTATAAAAGTAACGATTATTGATGCCGATAGTCCATATACTTCCATGAAAGCAGAGTATATCTTAAAATCAGATGGAACAAGACAATTTTTAATGAATAATATTTGTAAAAATAATATTTGTTTAAATTCATAAAAGAATGATTTTCTATCATTCTTTTCATTGTGTGCCGTGCATGGCATATAACTAGAGGGTGAAAGTCCCTTACACACGTAGGTATCAACGAAGTG
>CALWAA010000020.1 GCA_944372725.1 uncultured Bacilli bacterium
CATCGCTCTCGTAACTGATTCCCCACAATTTATTAAATACATAATGAACACAAAATATGGCAAATAAGTCATTATCATATCATTTATTCCTTTTTTTAAGCCATCATTTATTGTTACGACTAAGAGAACGATACCAATTATAATAGCGCTTATAAATGCCACTTTTTTCGCACTTTTTAATAGTAGCTTACTATGACGCATTACAAATAAATCATTAAAATAGGCAAAACCTTTCTTCTTACTTGTTAAACTTTTATCAATATTAATTTGCTTTAAAACATTTTCTTTAGTAATTTCTCTAGCATTGGAAGTAGCATTCATATTCGTATTTGTTAAAACCGCCTTATACATTTCGCGATACTTATTAAATTTTAATATATATCTTATTGCCCATATGCTTATAAATACAGTAATTATCATGAAAATCACTAATATATAAGATGGTACGACTATATTTATCGCAGGTAATCCATAAGCCAATCCTAAAAATAATAAGATGAGAAGCCAAATATGTTTGACAGGATTGTTTTCATTGATTATCCATTCTTTTTTAGCATACAAGGAAAGATTATGAGCAGTAACCACCATTTTGGCAGATGCTACAAACAAAGGAATGAAAAGACAAATCCCAAGATTTACATGTGATAATGTACCAAAAATAATCGTAAATGGTAAAAAACCAATAATTACTTTTATAATAGCATAAAAATAGTTACTTAAAGAATAATTTTTGGCATTCATACGCATAATAAACATCGCATAATATTTATCTTTAGTTGGATTAAACATATAAGTATTCATAAAAGCACCAATAATCGTTAAAAATACCAAAATATGTAAAAAAGTACTAGCACTATTTGTTTTATAAATAGACATCATACTAAAAATCATTAAGAAAAGATATAGTAATTTCCCAATAAAAATATTAACTATTTCCAGTAGAACACTTATGATATTTCCTATGATTTTTAAAACTTTACTTCGATATAATTTATCAGGTAAAATCTTTCTTATTCCTGGGATACTTTTTAGAGCATAGATAATCGTATTTACTTTATAAGTATTGCGCAGACGAAATGATATCAAGAATGTTTGCAGCATTTTATTCATCCTCTCTTAACATTTCAATAATTTTCTCTTTTAGCTTTTCCCCTTTTAAATTATTATCTACTAAACTTAAGGTTCCGTTTTTTAATACAACAATTTCATCACATAAGCTTAAAGCTAAATCCATAATATGAGTAGAAAAAATTAAAATATGTTCTTTTTTAATACTCTTTAACATTTCTTTCATTTCTTCTGCAACAACCACATCTAAACTAGTAAGTGGTTCGTCTAATAAAAGTATTTTAGGATTAGCAATAATATTGATTAACATTTGCATTTTATTTTTCATTCCATGAGAATAATCTTTGAGTAATTTATCGCGGTCTTCTGCCTCTATTTTCATAAAATCAAAATATTCATCTATTGTTTTAAGATTTTCTATTTTTCCTTCATTGATTTCTAAAAAGAATTTTAAAAACTCTCTTCCGGTTAAAAATTCTGGAACAGTCGGAGTAGATAAAACATAACCAATATCATCAATCGTAAGTGGTCTAGTGTTTTTCTCTTCTATCATATTAAACAATCCCTCATCCGGTTTAATATCATCATTTAAACAATTAAAAAATGTTGTTTTACCAGCCCCATTTCTTCCTAATAAACCATAAATCTTCCCTGATTCAAAAGTAAAATTGATATTTTTTAGTACTTCTTTATTCCCAAAATTTTTCTTTAAATTTAAAACTTCTAATTCCATAAACTCACCAATAATATCATATCAAAAAACAAATCATTGTACAACCACTAGTTTATCTTTGTATTTCTGTTTCTTGTAACTCCATTTGATACAACCAATTAATATAATCTTTTAGAAAGCTAATCATTTCAAGGGTCAGGATTTTTGAAAATATGGGATTTATGATAACTTTTTCTTCCATTGCTAAAAAGATAGGAACTTCTTTAAAATTTTTTTCTAAATTAAATGGTTGATTAAAATTCATCCATAAAGTTTTTATATCTTCATAAGAACAAACAGATAAATTTTCTACTTTTTTAAGATAGCTTTTTAATGATACTTTCAATATTTCAATTGAGTTTTTATAATCATGAATTTCTTGTTGTAATTGTTGGAAAGCTCTTTTTAAATTTTGTGATATTAAACTAGAATACTCTTTATAACTAATATATTCTAAACATAAATCAAAATTTTGATAATCTACTTCATGTCCATAGCTTGCATCTAATATTTCTGAAGTATATTTTATTAAATTATTTAATGTTTCTGTTTTTTCCTCTATTTCGTTACGTAATAGATTAATTTCTTCAAAAATATCTCTCATATTTCCCACCTGTAGTCCTATTATAAGAGATATACAAACAAAAAAGCAAGAAAAAACTACTTTAGTTTTTCTAAAATAGCTTTCTCAATACCTTTTAAAGGAAGATTAGCACAAACTTTGCGATTTCCTTGCTTACTAACTTCTTCATAACAACAAGCATCTCCTAATAATTCTTGATTAAAATCATCGCCACTTGTCATACGATAAAATTCCTTAATATATTCTAATGCTTCTCCGGCTTTCTTACCAATTAAATTTTTTATCATAATTGAAGTCGAAGATATAGATACAGCACAAGCTTCCCCATCAAAAACAATATCTTCTAGGACATCTTCATTCCATTTAATATATAAATTAATATTATCAATACAAGATTCGTTCCGCGTATTTACAGCATCATAACCATCATGAGGCAAATCTCTATTTTGAGGATGAAGATAATTTTCCATAATAATTTCTCTTGATTGTTCTTTATCCATATTAAATCATCTCTTTTATTATTTTATCATAATCACTTAATAATTCAACTAAACTATCAATTTCTTCAAAGGTATTGTAAAAATATAAACTCACTCTTACTGTATTATTTACGCCAACACTTGATTTTAATATTTTAGCACAATGATTTCCAGCTCTAACACATATGTTATATTTATTTAAGTAATAAGCAACATCTTGGCTAAAAACACCAGATACATTAAAGGTTACTATACCACTATCACTTTCAATATTAATAATATCAATATATTTTAGGGGCAGTAACTTATCGATTAAATATTTTCTTAAACTAATTTCCTGTTTATGAATATTATCCATCCCTATTTTGTTTAAGTATTTTATAGCTTCACCAAAGCCAATTACCCCCGCTATATTTCTTGTGCCTGCTTCTAATCTAGTTGGAAGTTCACTTAAAATAACCTCACTTGGATTATCAAATGACTCATTCATTCCACCGCCAAGTATAATCGGTTCTAAATGTTCTAATAGTTCTTTTTTTCCATATAAAACTCCCACACCTGTTGGACCACACATTTTATGAGCCGAAAAAGCTAAAAAGTCAACATCTAAATCTTGAACATCTACTTTCATATGAGGTACCATTTGCGCCCCATCGACAACGACAAAAATATTATTTTCATGAGCCAGTTTGCATATTTCTTTGATTGGTCTAATATCACCAATGACATTGGTAATACCCGCAATACTAATTACTTTTGTTTCTGGTTTTATTACTCTTTTAAGATTATCTATTGTAACATAATAATTATTGTCTAAAGGAATATAACTTATTTTAATTCCCTTTTTATTAGCTAAATTAAACCAAGGAAGGACATTTGAGGCATGTTCACTAGTAGTAATTAAAACTTCATCACCAGGTTCTAGAAGATTAGCAAAAAAACCATTGGTAATCATATTTAAAGATTCTGTTGCCCCACTTGTAAAAACAATTTCTTCTAAATATTGGGCATTGATAAAATCTTTTACAAGTTCTCTCGTGCTTTCATATTCTCTATCTACTTTATAAGATAAATCATAATCACCACGATGAGCATTCGCAGGATAATTCGTATAATAATCAACCATTTTATCAATAACACATTTTGGTTTTAAACTGGTAGCACCATTATCAAAATATATTATTTCTTCCTTTAAAAGAGGAAAATCTTCTCTATTCATTCCCTCACCTCCATCATTTACTATTTTATCTTATTCTTTTTTTCTAGCTCTACTTATAATAAACGCCTTTTTTTCTCCAAAATTTAATTCCAATTTTCTACTTTGATAATATAAATTTCTGATTTCTTCATCTAAACTGGTTTCTTCAGGATTATCATAATTTTTGATAGTAATCTTATTTTCTTCATGAATAGACCCTTCAATACTTACTTGCACTTGCTTCTTCAAGGAACTTAAATAATACTTTTCAACCATTCCTTCCCTTAATATCAATTTATCTAATAAAATATCTTTTCCATCTTCTGTCATAAAAATAGATACGATGGATTCAATTCCTTTTTCATAAGCTGTTTGACCTGTAAAAAAGCGGTCATGGTATATTCTCATTAAGTCAATAATACTTGCATTTTCTTTTAACGAACTAAAATAAACACCATCTAAATAATATTTTATATCATAAGGGATTTCAAATCTAAATTTTCTATTAGCAAAAATGATATCAATATATAAATAATGAGAGTCTATCTTTTCTTTTATTTCCCTGTCTTTTAGTTTTTGAAAAAAAGAAATTAAACTTAAATAAAAATTGTTTTTATCCCAATCAAAACGATAACTATAAGTTTCATTTTTATAATTAATAATAAAAACATCATCTACTAAAGTTAAAGTTAAACTCTGGTTATTGGAAGCAGCTTCAAAAACAAATTTCATTGTATTTTCTAAACATTCTTCTCTAATTAGTTTTAGAAAGAACGTTTTAGAATTTAATAAAGGCAAAATCACATTGCTTGCTGCTTGCAGTGTCATCTTATAACGACTAATGATATTTTCTATTCTACTATCATATATAAAAGAGATAGTATTCGTGATTTTAAATGTATAATCTCGATTCATAAACTCACCTAAAAAAAATATGTTACTTTTCTTGTAACATATTTAGTAAATCAATTTTAAATTTGTCTTTTGATGCGTTAGCTTTTGATATCATTATTCCTTTATATGTTGCAAGTTCACTCATATGACCTTCTAATAAAATTTCTGTTGGTGTAATGGTTTCAAGCATAATTGTACCCTCATTTAAATAAACAGTATAATAAAGTTTTACTTCACCGTGAACTTGAGCAAACATTTTATCACTTGGAAGCTTTAATTCATATTTTGCCGTATTATCCTTTTTATTTGTACTAATTAATTCCCCTACAAATTCACCACTTCTAAGCGCTGGATAATAATCAAAATTTAGTTTTTTAAATGCTAACATATTGTATTTTTTTAATGCTCTTTCTAGTTTTTTGAACTCATTTTCATTAAAATAATCTAAAACGTAACCTTTCATATTTTAACCCCCTATTTCAATTACGTATTCATTATAGCATATTTTAAAATATTTGTCAAATCGATGTAAAAATTTTAGTTTTGCTATTGATTTTTGTCGATTTTTAATTTCACAATGGTTTCGCCTGGATTCCAAATGTTTAGTCGAAAAGAATCCACTTGCTTATTCTTTTTCAATAATTCGTGGACTCTATTGCGAAGAATATTAGAACTTCTTCCATGAATAATGCCAATATACACATTTCCCAATTTAACATTATCCTTAATAAAATCATTTAGAAAGTATCCAACCGTATCCGTAGTTTCCCCATGAACATTTAACACTGGGGATTTACTATTAAACATTTCCATTGTTATTATCCGGACTAATAACTGGAATAGTAGCACCACCAACGGTAAATGTGCTTTCAAAGCCTGGTGTTGTAGTGGTAGCCGTTGGTATAACTATCTTACTAGCATCTGGTATTTCTGGTAAAACATCTTCCGAATTCACTTCAACTGGTTTAACTTCTTCTTTTGGTGGAGCTTCTACAATATTAAATTTTTGATTATAATAATTAATGACTTCTTTTAAATTAGGAATAGAAGTTCTACCACCCATTTTTCCAACTGAAAGCCCTGCTGTAATATTAGAATAGGTTATAGCTTTCTCTAAATCAAAATTATTGGCTAAACAATAAACAAAGGCTCCATGAAAGATATCTCCAGAACAACTTGGGTCCACAACTTTTGTCTTTATTCCTGGCATAATTTTAATTTCCCCATTAAAAGAATACATAGCTCCCATTTCTTCAAGTGTTACTACAATATTATTATTTGGATAACGGTCTTTTAGTTTTTTATATACTTGAACAAGTGTTGAAGAATTGTTATAGTCTATTTTGATACCACTAACTGCTTCAGCAAAGCCTTTAGAACAGACAATATACTTCACATATTTACATAATTCCAATAAATCACGGTCTACTCTTCCAGCATCTAAAATACTAATTGCTTTCGGAAATTTGTTTAAAGCATTAATAGTGGCACTATATTCTTTTCCATCAGTAAAAATTACATCTGGCGCAATATTATATTCATATTTTTTTAATTGAGGTTGGGTTGCACCAACGACATCAAAACGAGTTCTAGTACCATTTTTTTTATTTACTAAAATAATAGATAAAGGTGTACCAATTTCATAAGAATTCTCTATTAAATCGGTTTTAACCATCGCTTGTTCTAATTCTTTTCTAATTTGGGCACCATAATCATCACTGCCTACTACACCAGCAAAATAAGATGTTTCTCCCCATTTTCCAAGTAAATATGCTACATTTGCAGCAGTTCCACCGCCAGATTCTATTTTTTCACTTAATAAATATTTAGTACCTTCCACTGGATATTCATCTACAGGACAGCTGATATCATAACTAGTTCTTCCTATGCTTAGTATCGTCATTGCATCCACCTCTTCATATTATTTATCATACCATATTTTCAACAAAAAATAAAGACTATTCTAATATAGCCTTTATTCTTCTTACACCAGCACTACTAGCTTCTTCTTTCGTAATTTTAAAGTGACCAAGTACGCCTGTATGTTCAACATGTGGCCCACCACATATTTCTTTTGATACATCACCAATTTTATAAACATTGACAATATCCGCATATTTTTCAATAAACATTGCTTCGGCACCACTTTTTACGGCTTCTTCTTTGCTCATAGTTTCCATTACAACTGGTAAATCTTCTTTTATCCAAGTATTTACTAAATCTTCAACTTTTTTCTTTTCTTCATCTGTTAATTTATGGTCGCACGAAAAGTCAAAACGCATCCTCTCTTCCGTTATATTGCTTCCCTTTTGATGAACAGTAGAACCTATTACTACTTTTAGGGCTGCATTTAATAAATGAGTTGCAGTATGATATTTAGTTTCAATCTCACTATGACCCATAAGTCCACCTTTAAATTTACCTTTGCTAGCAGTTCTAGATAATTCTTGATGGGCTTCAAATTTTTCTTTAAAACCTTTTATATCAACTTTTAAGCCATGTTCTCTAGCCATTTCTTCAGTTAATTCAATTGGAAAGCCATAAGTATCATATAGTTTAAAAGCATTAGATGCATCAATTTCATTCCCATTTAAATGAGTTAAAAGTTTATCAAATTCTCTTAATCCCTTTTCTAAAGTACGATTAAACTTAATGCTTTCATTTCTTAATACTTCTAATACTACTTCTTTATTATCTTTAATTTCTTCATAATAGTTTTCATATTTTTTAATTACTTCTAAAGCAATTGGTTCCATCCAATTTGTATTTGTATCAATTCCAAGCTTTTTAGCATGACGGATTGCTCTTCTAATTAATCTTCTCAAAATATAACCTTGGTCCGTATTGCTTGGCCTAATTCCAGCACGGTCAGCACTAATAAAGACACTAGTACGAATATGGTCGGCGATAATACGCATACTAATTTCATTTTCTTGATAAGTTTTTTTACTAACTTTCTCAATGGATTCTATAATTTCTTTCCAAATTGATGTTTTGTAATTATCGTCTACTCCCTCTAAGACCGCAACAACTCGTTCTAGCCCCATACCAGTATCAACATTTTTTTGAGATAATTCTGTTATTTTACCATTTTCATCTTTATGAAATTCCATAAAAACATTATTCCAAATTTCCACCCATCTATCATCTTTAGGGTCAAATTTAACTGGTATTTCATCAGTGCTTCTAAAATAGAAAATCTCCGTATCTCCACCACATGGGCCAGCTTCTCCGGCAATCCAAAAATTATCTTCTACGCCAAGATAAGCAATTCGCTCTTCTGGAATTCCTAGGCTCATCCAAATTTCCGCTGAAGTATTATCTCTAGGAATATCCTTATCTCCCTCAAAAACTGTAACTGCAAGACGTTCCACCGGAATATTTAAAACTTTCGTTAAAAACTCAAAACTATAACCGATACTTTCTTTTTTATAATAATCCCCTAAGCTCCAATTCCCAAGCATTTCAAAAAATGTATGATGTGTTTTATCGCCAATACTATCTAAATCTGTTAAACGCACACATTTTTGAGCATCACATAATCTCTTTCCTTTCGGATGTGGTTCCCCTAAAAGATAAGGAATTAACGGTTGCATTCCAGCAGTATTAAATAGAACTGTTGGGTCATTTTCAGGAATTAATGGTGCACTAGGAATTTCCACATGTCCATGTTCGACAAAGTACTTAATAAATTCATCTTTTAAATTCATTTTTCTACCCACTCAATAAATTTAATGACACGGTCATCTAGTTTTTCGATATTATCATTTGTAATAGTTATATCAAAATTGCTATAATTTTCTAAAGCCGTTTCCGTTTCATGCATTTGTTCTTCTATCGTTAATTTACTTGGTGCAAATTGATTTACAACATACATAGCATAAACATTGTTAAATGTCTTCTTCATTTCCTCTATTTCAATTGGCAGTCTTACATCACTTATAATTACTACATCGTAATATAGATTATAAACTTTTACATCTTCAATCATTCTATTTACAAAGAATAAAGGCATATCCATATTTTCTCTAATAGTAACACCTAAATCTTGCAAAAATTTACGTGGTTTTGGTTCACTTCCATCCCATTCAATAATTTCTTTTGCATACATTTTTAAGTATTTGCTAAACTCAGTAATAATCGGCTTTTTACCCAAAGATAAGTATTGCTCTTTAATTAATTTAGCAACTTCTCCTTTTCCAGAGCCAGATTTACCTGCTACTAAATATATTTTCATTTTATCACCACACAGTAGATTCATTATATCATTAATTTTGCCAAAAAAAAAGATAAGTTTGACAAATATATAAAATAATGTTAAAATGAATATCACTTGAAAGAGGTTGCGATTTTTATTAGTAATAATTTAAATCATACAGATTATTGTTAAATTATGAAAGGAAACATCGCCGAAGTTAAGAAAGACTATCTGTAATCTTTCTTTTCTGGGGAATTATAGAATATATAATTCACTGTCGTATTAGAAAAATACGGAGCGCTTATCAAGATAAATGGTTTTTTACCATGGTTTTTGCGCTCTCAAGTTGCAATGCCATGGTTTTTTTGTGGCTAGAACTGGGAGAAGATATTATGAAAAATAGTTTTTTTGAGCGATGTAATCGCAGTTATCAAATGTTTACTGAGGAAGCCCTCAGAGTTAGTCAAAAATACGAGGATGTAAAATTTTGTGTATTACAATGTGAACCAAAATTTCAAAATTTTATTAATCTTTATCATATCATTCGCAATATTAGTGATTTTTACAATGAAAACTGGTTAGGAAATGCTGACTATGTTCATGTGCCTGATTCTAAAGGGGTATGGAATAATTATTTAAAATATCCAATAATTCTAGCATATCGAGAAATAGATGGATTTAATGAAATTCTCGGTGTTTCTACCATTAAGTATTTTCAAAATGATTCACAATTTGTAAATCTCTATTATCCCCTTCCTAATAAAAAATATTTTGAAGTTACGGGTATTTTAGTGAAACAAAATAGCGATATTAAAAACATTGGAAAACATATTTATGAAATTGTACTAAAGGGACTTAAAAAGTATCATGAAATATTACCCGATTTTGACGTTATTTTTGTAGCAGATTGTAGAAATTATATGAGTATTAATGGTGCTTGTGGAGGAGCTCGATTTACGAGATTAGGCAATAGCCAAAATGTTTTTGGTAAACTAATTGGAATTTATACGATGAAAAAAGATAATGAACTGATTGAAGCGCCTACATTTGTTGCTAAATTTAGTTTTGATGAACCGTATTTTCATAGTAAACCAATTACATTTGATTATCAAATTTCAGAAAATTTATTTTCTGATTTGCTTTCTAACTTATATCTAAATTTACACAAATATAAAATTAAACCAGGAATTGAAAATTATGATGAAGATGCAATTGTTACTTTTTATGAATTAGAAAATAATAATATTAATTTAGATGATATAACAATATTACCTAATGGTACTGACTTAGGAAATGACCGCATTCCTTGGGTAAGAAAGAGAGTGAAAACGCATGAATAATACGATTCGCTTTTTTAAGGAAATTGCCAAGATTCCAAGAGAATCTGGAAATGAAGAAGGAATTGCTAATTATTTAGTAGAATTTGCTCAAGAAAGAAATTTATATTGCTATAAAGATAAATATAATAATGTTTTCATTAAAAAAGAAAATAAAAATCTTCCTTGTCTTATTTTACAAGCACATACCGATAT
>CALWAA010000021.1 GCA_944372725.1 uncultured Bacilli bacterium
GTTTTAGCTCATAATAAAACTTTAGCAGGTCAACTTTATTCGGAATTAAAAGAGCTTTTTCCAAATAATCATGTAGAGTACTTTGTTAGCTATTACGATTATATTGCACACTCCCCTATTTTTAGTACTATTTAATCCCAAAAAATCTTTTAATTAATACTAATTAATACTAGATATTACCAATTAATTGAATAAAATTTGTGACCTTGTTTCGTGTAAATTCGTGTAAGCATATAGATATACATTTTTTTCTGTTTTATTTTTATGCTATAATTTTTATATAAAATAAAAGCGTGAATATATGAAAAATTTAGTTGCATTAAGGTATAAGAATACTTCTTACAAGAAAACTTTGCCACGTTTTTTTATCATGTTATTGACCTTTATAATAAAAATGAAAATTTGATAGTTGGAGTTGCTTTTCATGGTAACTATTTGCAGTTTAAATCTCTTGGTAATGCTAATCTTATTGTTATTAATAATAAAGATAATTTGCTTTTAGACGAGTAATTTCAATATCTCTAATAATTCTAATAATATTGAGATGTTTCCTTTTGGAGGCTGTGATTATATATTCATGGAAAAAATATAAAGAATGTGTTAATGAAGAGACTGCTAGAGCAAGAAAATCACATTTAAAGAAACATCAGGATAGAAAAGCATTTGAAAATAGCTTTTTAGATGATACACAAATTTGAACAATTATATTCTTCATATAATTTTCCTGATGTTAAAGGTATTGGGATTATTTAGAATTTTATTTCTATTTTGGCGAGCTGGTGTTAGAATAGATATATTAATATAAAAGAAGTAATACTTCATCATAAAGAAAATAAGGATGATTCAAATATCATTTTTACATTATATGGAAAAATCTATAGATTAGATAATAAAAACTAATATGGCTAAATAGCTAAAAAATGTTGACTTTAAAAAAGATATGTATTATTATAATAACCCAGTTGGGGGTATTTACATGACAAATAACGACTTTTTTAAATATGGAAATACAAAAATTTTAAAGATAATAAAAGTGCCTAAATTTTATTAGATTTTTAGACACTTTTTTTATATAGAAAGAAGGTAGTTTATGGTTTATATTGGAGTTTTATGGAATACTGTAAATCACTTGAGAGAAGAAATATTACAAGAAACTAATAATTTTGGTAAAGTGATAAACTATTTTGATTGTGATTTAGGTAAAGATTACAATAATTTTGTAAGAAAAATTTATCAATCAGATGGCATTGCTGAATGGAAAGTTGATTTAAAATTACAAGCAATGAATATAACGCCAAGTACACATTTAACAATATTTTTTATAGATATTGATGATAGTGAAAAAGAATTAAACGACAGAAAACATAAAATAGTGTCGGTAAATATGGAAAGAATGAAAAACTCAATTAGGAACAAATACTCACAGATGATTCAAAATTATTTTTTTGATAATGTTTTTCATATGACAGATGATGAAACAGAACTGGCCAATACGTTAGAAGTAATTAAGGAGTTTTTTCCGAACATATATAATGAGTACTTTGAAATTAAGGAAGATACTAATGTTAGAATTAGAAGAAAAAATAGAAAAGGAGCAGATAAAAATGAAGATTAATAATAAGGAAATTGATGAAAAAAAAACATATGTTATCGCAGAAATCGGCATAAATCATAATGGAAGTTTAGATTTAGCAAAAATACTTATTGATATTGCAGTAGAATGTGGATGCGATGCTGTAAAATTTCAAAAAAGAGATGTAGATACTGTTTATACACAAGAAGAATTGTTAAAAGAGCGAATAAGCCCTTTCGGAAAAACAAATGGTGATTTAAAAAGAGGATTAGAACTTTCTTATGAAGCTTATCAGAAATTGTTTAGTTATGCCAAGGAAAAAGAAATAGATATTTTTGCAAGCCCATGGGACTCTAAATCAGTAGATTTTTTAGAGCAATTTTCTCCATGTTGTTATAAAGTCGCAAGTGCTTCTATAACAGACTATAAACTATTAGAAAAAATCAAAAAAACGGGAAAACCTGTCATTATCTCAACAGGAATGTCTACAGAAGAAGAAATAGACAACGCCATTAAAATATTTAATCAAAAAAACATTGCAATTTTAGCATGTACGAGTACATATCCAACAGACGATTCAGAAATTAATTTGAATAAAATTAAAACTTTAAAAAAGAAATATCCTAAAATACCTATAGGATATTCAGGACATGAAAGAGATATTTTCCCTTCGCTAATTGCAGTAGCTTTAGGAGCGTGCATTATAGAACGTCACATTACTATAAGTAAAGATATATGGGGAAGCGATCAAAGGGCATCTTTAGAACCGAAGGAATTAAAAGAATTAGTAACTGGCATAAAAAGAGTGAAAACAATTATGGGAGATGGCAAGATAACAGTATATGATAGTGAACAACCAATTAAGAAAAAATTAAGAAGATATTAGGGATGGTTATTATGCATAATTTTGAGTTTTTTAATCCAACAAAAATTATATTTGGTGAAAATAAAATTGAAAGCGTTTGTCAATATATTAAGAACTATACATCAACAAATAATATTTTATTGGTTATTTCTGAAAGCTGTAAAAATAATGGAGTGCTAAAAACAGTAACTAATCAACTAGAAAAAAATAGTATTCAATACTATATTGTTGATGACATTATCCCTAATCCTACTTTAGATAAAGTTTACTATGGAAAAAAAATAATTCAAAATAACAATATAGATTTTATTTTAGCAATTGGAGGAGCTTCTGTAATAGACACTGCAAAAACAATTGCAGTTGCTTCTTGTCATAATGAAGATATATGGGATTTAATATGTAATCCAACAAATATAAAAAAATCATTACCTTTAGGAGTAGTTATTACACTATATGGCTCAGGAACGGAAATGACAAATGGTGCAGTTATTTCAAACAGGATGATTACTAAAAAAAGAGGTTTTGATAATGTAAATATGTTTCCAAAATTTTCAATATTAGATCCAACTACTTTAAAGAGTTGCAGCCATGAATATCTATCAATAGGATGTATGGATATGTTTACGCATATTATGGAAGATTATTTTGAAATTACAGACGAAGAAAACTTAGCCGATAGTTTTCAAGAATTATTGGTTAAAAAGATGATAATTGAATTTAAAAAACTAAACAACAATAAACAGGATAACGCAAAACTGTTGTGGATGAGTACCTTAGCTCAAAACAAATTTTTATCATTCGGGAAAAAATATAATGGTGAATGGGTAGCACATATCATAGGACACGAATTTTGTGTCAGATACAATTTACCACATGGGCAAGTTGTAGCCATTCTTTTTATAGCATGGTTAAATTTTATAAAGAAAATAAATGAGAAAAGGATAATTCAATTTGGCGTATCAGTATTCGATTTAAAATCTCCTACTTCTACCGAAGTTATAGATGAAATCAAAAAAGTCTATGCTCTACTTAACAATACTTTTACTTTAAAAGATTTAGGAGTCAGGTTAGAAGATATTGATGATATTGTAACGAATGCTATGAATGGTAAAAAATTAGGAAAATTTAAAGAGCTAAATAAAGAAGATGTAAAAAATATTATTATGGAGGCTTACAATGGAAATTAAATCACAGAAAGACTTAATAAGTATAGATAAAAAATGGAAAAACATAAAATTTAAAGACTCAGAAATACATATTAAAAACATTAAAGATTTCATTACCGATGAACACATCGATATTATTGTTAGATATCTCTATATTAAATCATATATTGAAGGTGTTAAATATGACAAATACAAAATGATGTACGAAAAAATGATGAAAAAAAGAGTAAATAAAAGTTATTATAATGAATTTAATAAAATTATAGACTCCTTTAAAAAACATGGATATTTAAAAGAATATCCAATTCCAATTAATAACAAAGGGAAAATGTTAAATGGCTCTCACCGCTTAGCTTGCTGTTTGTATTTTAACATTAATCCATATGTTTGTATTTTTGACGAGGAAGATCACGAGTATAATATTAAATGGTTTCACGAAAATGGATTTACTTCTGAAGAGATTATAGAAATCGAAAAAACAAAAGAAGAAGTATTAAAAAAATATAGTTTTAACAAAGTATATTTAAAAAATGTATATGCAGCCACAATAACTCCAATTAAAAATGAAAATTTAGATACTGATTATTTTTACAAACATATTAGCACTCTGAAAAAAAATAATATTGATGGGTTATTTTTATGTGGGAACACAGGCAATGGCATGAATCTAAATTTTGACCTAAAAAAAGAAGTATTAGAGTATGTGAATAAAATTTCCAAAGAATATTCTTTAATTTTTCACGTCGGTTCTCAAAATACTCAGGATATTGAAAAAATGATAGCCTTGATTAATAAATCAAATGTTTCTTGCATTGCTTCTATGCCTCCATACCACATAATAGCAAAATTTAATGAAATCAAACAGTTTTATGAACGAATTGCCAAATTATCTACTAAGCCAGTATTAATATATCATATTCCAAATATAACTGGAATCAACTTACCTGCAGAAGAAATCATTGAATTGCTAAGCATTAATAATGTCATAGGAATTAAATATACTGATGCCGATTTAGAAAAGCTGAAAACCATAAGCGAAAATGTAAAAGATAAATATATTTTTTATGGTAAAGATGATTTGCTATTGAATGGGCTTTTGAATGGTGCTAATGCTGGAATAGGAGGCTGTTATAATATTTTTCCAAGTTTTATTTACAAAATAATGAATGGAAACACATATGCAGAAAGGCTAGATAATCAAAATAAGTTAAATTATGCTATAAAAGTACTAAGGAAAAAATTCCCAACTTTACCTGGAAGCGAATTTGTTTCAGAAGTAATAAAAATAAAAGCCGATAAAACAGATGAAGAGTTTTATAGATTGTTGGAGGAAGAACATGATTAAATTAGTTGTTTTCGATATTGATGGAGTATTAACTGATGGCAGTTATTTAATAGATCATTTAGGAAATGAATACAAAAGGATTTGCTTTAAAGACTTAGATAGTTTTAACTTATTAAAACAATTAAATATTAAAACTATGTTTTTATCCAGCGAGGCAAATTTTTTAAGCAAATATTTCCAAAAAAAGTTTAACCCTAATTATTTCTTTGATGGAGTAGCAGATAAATTTAAAGTATTAACAGATTTCTGTACAAAAAATAATTATAATTTACAAGAAGTATGTTACGTTGGTGATGGCAAAAAAGATTTAGAAGCTATGAAAAATGTTGGATTATCTATTGCCCCACGCAATAGTATTAGAGAAATAAAGCAAATTGCAACATGCAATCTTGAAGTAGCAGGAGGAAGCGGAGTAGTTTACGAGGTTTATAATATATTATTAAATATTAACACCGAGTATACTGATAATAATACTTTAAAAAGAATTTTAAATGAACATAAAGCAATTTTATCAAATATGGAAAATAATCAGGAACTATTAAATCAATTAAAGCAATCGATAGATATTATTATTAATGCATTAAGAAATAAAAAAATAATATATGCTTGTGGCAATGGTGGAAGTGCCTCTGATGCACAACACTTTGTAGCAGAATTAATTAGCAAATTTAATTATAATCGTAAATCATTAGGAGCGGTTTCATTAACTACTAATCCTTCGATTATAACTTCTATTGGAAATGACTACAATTTCGATAATATATTTAAAAGGCAAATCGAGGGATTGGGTAATAATGGAGATGTTCTTGTTGCACTAAGTACAAGTGGAAATTCTAATAATATAGTTTTAGCTATAAAGGAAGCATTGGCAAAAGGAATGAAAGTAATATTTTTTACATCAGAAAAATGCAACTCACTTGATAACGAAAATATGGTTATCTTAAAAGTTCCAAGTTCTGTAACACCGAGAATACAAGAAATTCACATTATGCTAATTCATTACTTATGTGAAGAAATAGAAAATTATTTTATGGAGGAAAAAAATGAAAAGTAAAACAATATGGCACGTTGGAGGTTACAATCGGAATTATGGTGATTTTGTTCTTTTAGAATCAATTAGAGAAAATTTGGAAAAACAATCAGATATACCTCTTAATTTTGTAAATATTGACTGTCAAAGCACTCATTTTTTTAGTGAATTAATTGATGAATTAAATGAAAAAGCAGATATGCTATTAATTGGGGGTGGAGGATTTATTATGAACCGACACGAAGACAATAGCTTATCTGGATGGCAATGGAGTATCAAAAATGAAGATATAAACAGAATAAAAGTACCAATAGTTGTTTATGGAATAGGTTATAATAAATTTTACTATGACAATAGAGGGTTTAAAGAACAAATGAACGAATCTTTACTTCTTACTCAAAATAAAGCAAAATTATTTTCTGTAAGAAATAATGGTACAAAGGAAGAATTAATAAATAGAGGTTTAAATAAGGATAAAATAGAAGTAATTCCTGATTCAGGAATGTTTATTACACCCCTAAAAATAAATGCAAACTTTCTAAATCAAAACAGAATGCTTATAGGCTTAAACTTTGTTTCTGACAGACCACAATTTACCTTTCCTGATGATTACAACCAAAGCAAAAGTGAAATTATGAATGAGCTGCTAAAAGCTTGCAAATATTTTATAAAAAAATATAATGCATTAATACTTAATATAGATCATATTCTCGGTTTAGATGATGAAATTAATGACTTGTTCAAAAGAGAATTAGGGAAAAATTATTTAGTACTATCAGAGGAGCTCCCGCAAATTTATCCGCCATCATTGGTAAATGCTCATTTTTTAGCATACATATATCAACAAATGAGTTTTGTAATTGGAATGAGAGGACATTCAAATATTATATCTTTTGGTATGGGAACACCATTTATTGCAATGGGAACTCATAATAAAAATAGATTTTTTACAAAAGACATTGGAGAAGAGAAATATTTGATAGATTTAAGGGACTATAAAATTTGTGCAAAATGTGATATAATCATTAAGAAATCTGAAGAACTATTGCAAGATTCTGATTATAAACAAAGAGCAAAAATAAAAAGAAATAAATTAAAAAAGGATTTTTGCGATTTTAACAGAAAAATTATAAGGATATTAAAGGAGGAAGAAGATTAGTATGGAAATTTTAGATTTATATGATGACTTTGGTCAAAAATTAAAAGAAACAATAAATAGAGGCGAAAAAACAGAAGAAGGAAAAAATATTATGCTATCTGTAGCTTTTATAAAAAATAGCAAGGGTGAATTTTTAATTCAAAAAACTTCTAAAGAAAAAGGAAATAGATATTCTTCAACAGGCGGTCATGTAATGCATGGAGAAACAGGATTAGAAACAATAAAAAGAGAATTAGAAGAAGAATTAGGAATTAGTGCTACAGAGCAGGATTTAAAATACATTGCAACTTTTAAATATCCAAAAAAGAACTGCATTTTTAATGTCTACTTGCTAAATATAGATATTGACTTATCAAAAATAAAATTACAAGATGAAGAAGTTGAAAGCGTAAAATATCTTTCTGTAGAAGAAATTAATAATATCATTAATAAAGGGAATTTCTTAGAATCACACGCTTATATATTCAAGCACTATATTAATAACTAAAGCTTTTAGATAGGGGGCGTTACTAATGAGTGAAGAACAAATTGAAAAAGAAAAATTAAAAAACACTTTATTAATTATAAAACAAGTATTAGAGTCTGAAAAAGATGGCTTAAATAACTTGTTTGATAGTTTTATTGGAAATCGAGAGCAATTATGGAAAATTGCAGAGCAAAAAAAGATTCACATACAAAATTTAGAAGCATCATTAGATAAACCATATTTTGCTAGAATAGATTTCAGCTTTGAAGATAGTAATGAGATAAAAACAGTCTATATTGGTAAAAATGGTATAATGAAAGATACTGATGTTATTGTTACAGACTGGAGAGCTCCGATTTCTTCATTATATTATGATTCTGAAATAGGTCATTGCAGCTTTATAGCACCAGAAGGAAAAATGGAAGGTGATTTAAGTTTAAAAAGGCAATATGAAATAGAAAAAGGTAGTTTATTAAGCTATCATGACGTTGATTTAGTTTCAAACGATGCCCTATTACAGAAATATCTTGATAGCAATAACGATTCAAGAATGAAAAGCATAGTTTCTACAATACAAAAAGAACAAAATGATGTAATCAGAAAAAAATTATTTGACAATTTAATAATCCAAGGAGTTGCTGGTTCAGGAAAAACAACAGTAGCATTACATAGAATGGCTTATTTAGTATATAACTACCGAGATTCTATAAAACAAAGTCAATATTTAGTAATTGGACCAAATCCAGTTTTTCTTAAGTATATTAGTTCTGTATTACCCGAATTAGATGTAGCAAGTGTTAAACAAAGTACTTTTGAAGAATTTGCTCAAGATTACATTGGTGAAAAAATTAATATAAATTCTTCGGATAAAAAAGTAGCAAAAAGTATTGCTGGAAAAATTGATAATGATATAGACAAATTTAAGTCATCAATGAGTTATAAAAATATGCTAGATCAATTTTTAAAAATTTATTATTATAGTTTAACTGCTAAAGACTTAGAATTAGATGATTTTATTGTGCTTAAGGCTAACGATATAAAGCAAATTTTTGACAGCACTTTTACAGATAATATAAGTCTTGCATCTAGAGTAGATTTAACTATCGAAAAATTAACTAGAGTTATTGAAAATAATATGGATTTATTAATTTCTAATTTTACAGATTATTCAGTAAAAAAATTTGATAGCGTTAAAGATACAGAAGGACAAGATAAACTTAGAAAAAAATTAGCTAAAAATAGAGAAGAACTTCACAAATTTTGTAGAAGTACCTTGCGAAAATATTTTTCAAAAGCAAAAATAGATGCTACTAAATTATATAAATTGTTTATAAGTTCTATTGAAAATTATAATATTTTCAAATATCCAAATTTAAAATTATTAAAGAAAGAAACCATGCAGAATATAAAAGAAGGACATTACGATTTTGAAGATTTAGCTGCATTAATATATTTACAACATTCTATATCTCCAAATGTGGATTACAATCAAATTAAACACGTAGTAGTAGATGAGGCACAAGATTTGGGAGAATTTAATTTCTATGTGTTAAAAGAAGCCTTGCCATCATCAACATTTAGTATTTTTGGAGATTTAGCACAATCTATTTATGATTATCGTGGTATTAACAATTGGAATATAGTAAATAACATTATGTTTGAGAATAAAGGAACAATTATAGACTTTAAGAAAAGTTATCGTACAACATCAGAAATAATGGAAGTAGCTGATGAAGTTGCAGAAAATATAGGAATGCTTCGTTCCAATCTAGTTGTTAGACACGGTAAAGACGTCGACTTTACTATGCTCGAGCAAAACGAAATACCTAGCTATATAGCCCAAAAAATCGAGGAATTTAAAAACAAAGGCTATAAAACTATTGCTGTAATTAGCAAAACGAACTTATTATCATGTTATATCAACGATGATTTAGCAGAATTGGGGATAAGAATACCAAATATTACTTTAAATGATGATTTGACAGATGAAAGATTTAAAATATGCACTATTTCTAATCAACTAGCAAAAGGATTAGAATTTGATGCAGTTATTATCAATAATGCGAGTGAAGATATCTATTCTTCATCTAATAATTTAGACATGAAACTTCTATATGTAGCAATAACTAGAGCTCTACATGAACTTGATATTGTTTATTCAGGGAATTTAACATTACCATTACAGTCATTTATTAAAAAAAAAGGTGATAATTTAAAATTATCTCTAAATTAAAAAAAAATTAGAAGGCGAAGATTAGTCACAAAATCTTTGTCTTTTTTTAAAAGTTTGAAATTCCATATCCATATATGACACTACTATCTATAGAATATTCTTTTTCTCTACAAATTTTATCACTAGAATTACCTTCAATAGTATAAAAGATGGTTTAATATTCCCGACATATTGTTTGATGAAATATTAGAATAACGCAAAATATATGAAAGGAATAGAAAGTGTAGAATTAATGATAAAAATAATCCATTTATTGATAGCATTATTAAAGAGGATAAGTATGATATTGATTGTACTGATATTAATATAGACGAATGCTTTAAAAAATATTTTAATCTATCTACTTATTAACAAGAAAATATTATTATGTTTTCTTGTTTTTATATAGAATAAATGCTAAAATATATTCATCTAATATTATTTAGTACCATTTAATTTTATTATGTATTATTTAAGGCTAAATGAGAAATTTGTGACCTTGATTCGTGTAAAGTTAAAAATAACCTATTTTTTTAAGTTTAATTTATTCTAGTTACACGAATTTAGTTTAGAATTACACGAATTTTTTGGTTGATAATAATCATAATGAATTTGAGAAAGGAGTAAAAAATGTTTAAATTAGTGTCAAAATATAAGCCTAGCGGAGACCAACCACAAGCGATTGAAAAGTTAGTTAAAGGGATTAAAGATGGCAAAAAAGAACAAGTTTTATTGGGTGCTACTGGTACGGGTAAAACGTTTACGGTTGCTAATGTTATTAAGGAAGTGAATAAACCTACCCTTGTTTTA
>CALWAA010000022.1 GCA_944372725.1 uncultured Bacilli bacterium
AACCAAGATATAAGTATTTGGAACAACTTCCTCATACTAACCACACAACCCTTTCTATTGTTTATCAACCAAAACCCTTAGGAGTAAAGGAGTAAGACAAATAGTAGGAATTATCTGGTAGACACCAGGCCTAATGCTCAAGACTTTATTATGAAAGATAATATATAAAAAAGCAAGAAAAACCGTTCGACAAAATTCGACGCTTTGTCGAAAATATTAAAAAAACACCTTAGTTATTTATGATATTTAGGACTATCAATTTTACCTAAGAGGTAGTCAGCCGAAATGTTATAGGTTTTGCAGATTTGATATAGAAATGGTGTAGCTATAATATTTTTTCCTGTTTCATATTTTGATATTGTAGATTTATCTGTCTTGATAAAATTTGCTAATTCTAATTGTGTAAGTTTATATTCTTTTCTAAAAGATTTCAATCTTTGGCCGGATATTATTTTATTTATTTCTTTTAGTGAATTATTATAATTTTTTTCATTTGTTAATCCGAATATATAATCTATTGAAATATTCTGACCTATGGACAGTTTTGAATAAACCCAGTGTTTATGCGGATTTATGAAAGAAAAAGTACGCCCAATAACTTAGAAAAATTATACTTATTTATAACTTTATTTAGTAAATTATGAAATACAAATGAAAAATGAGAAAATTACTACACGCAAAAAAATTTTTCTCGTTTTTTTCATTGATAGAGTTCAGTTTCCGAACTCATATATCATAAAGTTGAAAAACTGTCCATAGGTAAGCAAAAAATGTAGACTTTATCTTTTTTAAACTATCTACATTTATATTACTTTATAAAAGTGTTTTTAATTAATAAAAGCTAAAACAAAATTAGTAAGAAGATAACTAAGAGCAAAGCTTAAAGTTAAAACTAATAATTTTGCTTCTATTACTTTTCCTCTTTTCATAAACTTTTCCCAGTTTATGCCATTAAAGATAAAGATAGAAAGCAAAGTAAAGAAAACATATAAGTATATATCAACACCCATTAATGTTCTTCCTCATACATCCTAATTGCTTGTACTCTTTTTAAATGTCTTTCTTCACTTGGAGCTTTCGTAGTAATAAAAGTATCAATCATTTCTTTTACTAAATTAAAATCCGTTGTAACTTCACTACCTAATGCTATAACATTAGCCCCATTATGATTTTTTCCTTTGAAAGCATCATCAACACTGACTGCCCTAACACAGCGTATTCCTTTCACTTTATTGGCAGCAATACTCATGCCAACTCCAGAGCCACAAATTAAAATACCTAAAGAACCCTTATTATCTCTAACCATTTCTCCAAGTTTAAAAGCAAATTCAGGATAATCATCTAAAGGACTATTAGATAAACCAATATCTTCTACATCAAGTTCATTTTCTTTTAAATAATGAATTACTTTTTCTTTCAATTGAACCCCTCTATGGTCACAACCAATATATATTTTCAAAATATTATCACCCAACCTAATTTTAACAAAGAATAAGAAAAAAGAAAATAAAATCTCTTTAAGTAGACTTAAACTTTACTTAAAACTAAAAATAATTTATAATTATTTTCGGTGATTATTATGTTTACAGATACCCATTGTCATATTTATAAAGAGTATTATGAAAATATTGAAGAAGTACTAAAAAATGCGAAAAAGAGTAATGTAAATAGAATGATTAATAATGGTTGTGATAAAAAGAGTAATGAAGAAGTATTAGAGTTAACTAAAAATTATGAAAATATCTATGGAGCCATAGGCATCCATCCAGAAAATATTGAAGAATATAAAGAAGAAGATTTAAAGTGGATTGAAGAAAACTTAAAACAGTCAAAAATCATTGCTATTGGTGAAATAGGACTTGATTACCACTATACAAAAGAAAATAAAACAGAACAAATAAAATTATTAGAGCGTCAACTTAAAATTGCCGAACAATATCATTTGCCCGTTATTATTCACTCTAGAGAAGCAACTGAAGATACCATTAATACTTTAAAAAAATATAAAGTAACAGGCGTTATTCATTCTTTTTCCGGTTCTCTAGAAACAGCGAAAATATATATTAAAATGGGATATTTATTAGGTATCAATGGTGTAATAACATTTAAAAACTCTAAATTAAAAGATGTAATAAAAGAAATCCCATTAGAAAGTATCGTTTTAGAAACAGACAGCCCTTATCTTACACCAGAACCATTTCGAGGTAAGAAAAATGAACCAGCAAGAATAAAAGAAATAGCAGAGTTTATATGTGATTTAAAAGGGATATCTTTGGAAGATTTAACAACAATTACCAACCACAATATTAAGCGAATTTTTGACATTTAATACGTTTTATGATATGATTAAGTTACCAATGAGGTGAAGAAGAATGTTAAGTAAAAGCAAATTTTACTTGAATTATATATTAAAAATTGGTGTTATCGTTGTAGCTTTATTTGCTCTAAGTGCATCCACATCAAAAACTAAAAACTACAGTACTAATGAAAACATCAATAAAAGCGTTGATTTAGGAGCAATGGCTATCTACATCAATAAAGAAGAAGAAGCAAGAGCAAATGAAGAAGCAATGCAAACTTATCTTTGGGGAGCATTAGATAGTTATACTGGTGATTTAACCGGATATGGTGCAGATTGTGCATTATGTACAGGACGCCTTGCTTGTACCGGACTAGATGTAAGTGATGGCACAGATACCTATATTGATAACACTTATGGTGAAGTAAAAATCGTTGCTTCCTCAAAAAATCTAGCATGTGGTAGTATCATTCGTTTTGAAAGCAAAAGAATTAGTGATGAACCAATCATTGCCATTGTGCTTGACCGTGGTGTATTAGGAAATGATATTGACCTTTTAACACCGAGTGAAGAATACGCTTACAATTATGTAGGTAGAAGTAGTATTACTTATGACGTATTAAGATTTGGATGGGAAAAATAACCCATCTTTCTTTAGATTTGAGGGATTTTATGGAAATTAAAGCCAAAAAGAGTTTAGGCCAAAACTTTTTACAAGACGAAACTGTTTTAAAAAATATAGCAAATTCTATTAAAACAAACAAAAATGATTTAATCATTGAAATAGGCCCAGGAAAAGGCGCTTTAACAAAATATTTAAAAGAAAAAGGAAGCTTTTTAATTTGCTACGAACTAGATGAAAGATTAAAGGATATTCTAAAAAAGTATGAAGATGATAAAACCAAAATCATCTTTAAAGACTTTTTAAAAGCAGATATTCTAGAAGATAGCCAAGCTTTTGAATATGAAAACATCTATATCATCGCTAATATTCCCTATTATATTACAACACCAATCATTAAACACATAATTAACTTAGAAAAATTAAAAAGTATGACTCTTTTAGTTCAAAAAGAAGTCGCCGAAAGGTTTACTGCTGCACCAAAAGTTAAAGCTTATGGTTCCTTAACTGTTTATTTAAACTACTATTTTCATATTCAACACTTATTTGATGTAAGTAGATTTGCTTTTAATCCTGTTCCTAAAGTAGAAAGTGCCGTCATTAATTTTGAAAGAAAAAAGGAAAAACCAATTGTTAAAGAGGAAGAAATATTTTTTAAATTAATAAATGATGCTTTTAAAATGAAAAGAAAAACTCTAAAAAACAATTTAAAAGAATATGATTGGTCAAAAATCAAAAAAATTTTAGAGAAAAACAAATTAACCGAAAATGTCCGTGCCGAAGAACTAAGCTTAGATATATTTGTAGAAATTGCAAACATCCTATCTTAGTTTTTTTATGTCTAAAATTCATATTAAATCATATATTTTAATGGTGAATCTAATGAAATTAAAAAGGGGAGATTTAGTTACTAGAAAAAGTTATAACCATGACACAGTATTTAAAATAACCAATATTAAAAATGATATTTATTATTTAAAAGGAGTAGAAGTACGCCTTTATGCTGATAGTCCCGAAGAAGACTTAGTAAAATATTTAGAAAAAGAAACTGTTGATTTAATTGAAGAAATAAAAACACCAGAAATACCCGAAGATAGAAGTGAATATTTTTATTTACCAGCCAAAATATTACATATTGATGGTGATAAAGAATACTTAGAAAAATGTTTAAATTTTTATAAAAAAAAAGGCGTACTTGCCATCGGAAGAAAAATAAGCGAAGACCACGTTTATGAAGCCATTTTACCTCTTTTAAAAGAATTTAAACCAGACATTGTTGTAATAACTGGCCATGATGCCTATTATCGCAAAAAAGGTCGAGCTGATGATTTAAAAAACTATAAGAATTCAGCCAATTTTATTAAAGCTGTAAAAGTAGCAAGAAACTATGAATTTTCCCATGAAAAACTAGTAATTATCGCAGGTGCTTGCCAAAGCAATTATGAAGAGTTAATTAAAGCTGGTGCCAATTTTGCTTCAAGTCCTAAAAGAATTAATATTCATGCTCTCGACCCTGCGATTATTGCTACAACCCTAGCTCTAACCGAAAGAAGTAAAGAAATCAATTTATTAAGTTTACTTGATAAAACCAAATATGGCCACAATGGAATTGGTGGCTTAAAATGCAATGGCCTCATGTATGTAGGCTATCCTAGATAAGGAGGTTTTGATTGAATACCAATCATATCAAAGAAGAAATAGAAAAAAATATAGGTAAAAAAGTAGAAATAAAAGTATTTGGAATGCGCGGTAAAACAAGTACTTATAATGGCTTAATACATGCTATTTATCCTAATTTATTTACAATACTAGAAAACAATATTGAAAAAAGTTTTACCTATCGTGATGTACTAATTGGCGATATTAAGATAAAATATATGTAAAACACTTGCAAGTTTAATAATTTTGCTATAAAATATAGGTAAGTTGAAAAACTTAGGAGGGAAGAATATTTATGCAAATTACATCAGTAAACGTTCGCAAGATCGAAAAAGAAGGCTCAAGAATGAAAGGTATAGCATCAGTGCTATTAGATGATTCTTTTGCTATTCATGACATCAGAATAATTGAAGGAGACAATGGTTTATTTATAGCTATGCCTAGTAGAAAAACGGCTACTGGTGGATATAGAGATATCGCTCATCCAATTAATCCAGATGTACGTAAAATGTTCGAAGATGCTATTTTAAAAGCATACAATGAAGCTGAATAAGACTTGGGAAACCAAGTTTTTTCATAAATAAAAATATTTTTCATAAAATTTATTAAAAGGAGAATATTTATGGAAAATAAAGAAATAATTGAATTTGGCTCACACGAATTAAAACTAATAGACCGAAGAGAAATATCTTTAACCGGAATTAAAAAAATAACCAGTTTTGATAGTGAAGAATTTTTACTAGAAAGTAATATGGGAGTAATACTAATTAAAGGTTCTAACTTAGAAATAATGAAGCTAGACACTCATGATGGCAATGTCAAAATAAAAGGTAAGATTAATGGATTTAATTATTTAGATAACAAAGAAAAAAGCAAAGAAGAAAGTATTATTTCCAAATTATTTAAGTAATGACTGCAAATATTCAACTTATCTCTTTAATAGTATCCTTTCTTTTTGGCTTTATCTTTTATTATCTTTATAAAATCAATTATATAATTATCAAAGGAAAAAAAAGATTTTATCAAAGTTTAATTACAATCTTATTTATGTATAATATCGTTTTATTATATATTATTATGATATTTAATATTAATCACGGAATATTTCATATATATTTTTTTATCATGATTGCCCTCGGTTTTTTTACTAATTTAAAATGGTCAAAAAGAATGTTAAAAAATGTAAAATTCCAATCATTTATTGAAAAAATAAAAAAGAAATGTTATACTATAAAAAATAGGGGTGATTAAAATAAAACACAAAGTAACCAAAAAAGAACGTCGTAGACTAACTATCTTTGTTTTATCATTTCTCTTTATTATTGGCTTTACCTGTATAAATATATTCCCTGATTGGCTTAAAATTATGAACAATAAACAACAAATAACCCATTTACAAGGCTCTTATGAAGAATTACTTGATACAGAAGAAGCTTTAAAAGCAGAAGTCCAAAAACTACAAAACCCAGAATATGTGGAAAGATATGCCAAAGAAAAATTTTTATATACCAAAGATGGCGAAATTATTATAAGAAAAACAGATACGAAATAATATCTGTTTTTATTTTGAGAACTAGCGATTTTCAAAAAACTTATCGATACTAACCCCAAGTATTTGTGAAATATTCCATAAAACTGGAATACTAATCCCTTGAACTTTTCCCGTTTCCAAAGAGCCAATCAAACCAGTTGAAACATTACACATTTGTGCCATTTTCGCTTGACTAATTCTCTTATTAGGATGATTTAAATTGTATAAACCACGATAATACCGAACATTAGCACCAATCACTTTAAAAATATCGCCTCTAGTCTCCTTAATATATAACATAAGATTCTCCTTTCCTTACCAATCTCATGTTATATATAACATAATTATATCCGATATAATTTTAACATATTTTTATATTAGAAATCAATTCCCATGTTTTAAAATAATTAAAATAAACCTAAAGTCATTAAAAATTTGTCAAATACTAAATTTTATGATAAAATAGGCACACAAAGGAGAAGTTATGAAAAAAATTAATAATAATACCTTAAAAAAAGAACTAAAAACAATAAACAATAATCTATTTATTTTCATGATATTTATCGCCTTAAGTGCCCTATTTATTGCTTTAGGAATTTATGAAAATAGAGCATCTTCCCATAATTACGCCTATTTAAATGATATTATTGAAAATAAAAATAATGAAAAAAAAGAACAAGCTTATCTAGAAATTAAAGAACGACCATATTCTATTGCCAAATATGAAAACGAAGAAAACCATGCTTTTTACATTGTATTTGATGGCAGATACTTTTATATTACTTATTTAAGTGACGACCTTTATGAAAAACTTAATGTAGAGGGGTTAGATGAAAATCCTATCACCATATATGGTACAACCGAAAAAATCCCCGAAAATGTCAAAGAAATAGCTTTAGAAGTTTACAATGAAGGATTAGATGAAGAAAATCAAATAACGATGGATGATTTTGGCAGTTATTTTGGGGAAGTATTCTTAACAAATACATCTCTAAAAAATACGAATTACATTTTTTACATCATTAGTACTATTTTACTCTTAGTTTCACTTTTCTTTTTAAGTTTATTTATAATAAATAAATTAAAAGTACAAAAAACTTTAAAAAATATTAGTGAATCTCAACTAAAGAAAATAGAAAAAGAAATTGATGATGATAAAACCTTACATTACCCAAAATACCATCTAATTCTTACCAACAATTATATAATTAAAACAAATCATCATTTAACCATCTTAAAATACCAAGATTTAATCTGGGTATATGAACAAAAAACAAAAGAATATGGCATTACCACTTCTAGAAAAGTATTTGTAGTAGACAAACACGGAAAAAACTATAACATACTAACAACAGATGGATTAACCACTAAAAATGAAAACATACCTAAAGATATAATAACTACAATAAGTAGCAAAAACGAGAACATTTTAGTGGGAATGACTAAAAAGAATGAAGAAAAAATAAATGAAATTTTAAAGAATAGCTAAGGCTATTTTTTTATATAATTTAATATGAAAACAAAAATAAAAATATTAATATTAATCCTTCTCTTATTATCAGCTTTATTTATCAATACAAAAGTAAATGCTCTGATGCCTTTAAGTGGCAAAATAATTGTAATAGACCCAGGACATGGTGGCAAAGACCCTGGAACCATTAGCGATACCACCTATGAAAGTGATATCAATTTAGCAATAAGCAAAGCCTTAGAAATAGAGTTATCTAAAGCAGGAGCAACCATCATATTAACAAGGGATGATGATTATGATTTATCTAATCCAAATGCCAGATGGCGCAAAAAAAGCGATTTTGACAACCGCATCAATTTAATTAACAATAGTAAAGCTAATCTATATCTATCCATTCATTTAAATTATTTAACGAATAGTGCTTATTATGGACCCCAAGTATTTTATGATAAAGAAGAAAATCAAAATCTAGCTCTAACTATTCAAGAAACTTTAAATACCAATTTAAATACGGATAGAGATATCAAAAAAATTCCCAATGAAACCTACATGTATGACAAACTAACCATTTCTGGTGTACTAATAGAATGTGGCTTTTTATCAAACTCCGAAGAAAAAGATAAATTAACTACCGAAGAATACCAACAAAAGTTAGCTTCCTTAATCAAAGATGCCCTAATAAAATATTTTAATTAGCAAAATATTTCATCGTAACTTTTCTATTTTCATTGACACCAGTACCATAACCAAGATTACCAATTTCCTTTAATACTTTCTTAACAGCTTTATCATCTTTATCTAATGCCTCATCAATTAAAGTAATTAATTTTACTGCTTTTACAACCGCAACATCATATAAATCATAAAATGAATAATGAAAACTAATTTTTTTATCTACTGGATAATACCATTTTTTACGTTCTAAATTAAGAACACTATAATCAAGTTTTTTTACATAATAACAAAAATTTTGTAACTTTAGCGAGTAAACTATATGTGTTAAATCAAATAAAACATAACATCTTTTCTTAATTCCAAATCTGGAACTCATAAGATGTTTATAAACAAAACGAAATCTTTTATAACCTTTAAAATATATTTTACTTCCCTGATTAACTAAAAAAGTATCTAAATATACCTTATCAAGAGCACATGCTAAATTAGAAGTAAATTTAATTTTAGGAAAAACCTCTTTACCAACACGACCTTTATAGATAGGTTTATGATATCTTTCTTGATAGATAATAGCATCAATCATGCTTTCCAAATAATCATGACGTCCTCGATATTTATAAGATTTTTTATTATTTTTATCAAATTTACCACCATAATAATAAATAAAAGGATGAACTGTACTATCTAAAACATAATGACAAATAGAGCCATACAAATAAGATAAAAGTTCTCGATTATGCGTTTCATGATTTTCTCTTAAATAGCGAATAATATTAGCAAAATACAAATTAGCATGATTTTTATGCATATAAGAACCAAGTTTAGGTTTATAAAAAAATAAAGCATCAAAACTTTTACCAAACAAATCAAAAACATCCAAATCTAGTTTCTGTTTAATGTTAGTATCTAAAGACTTATAAACATCTTTGGTAAAAATATGATGAGTATATGTTGCTGGCATAAATATCTCCCCTAAACTAATTATAGCACAAAACCATCAACTTCACCAAATTTTCACGAAAAATTAACATTTGTAACAATTAACTTTTTTACAATATAGCTGTTCTTTGTGATATAATCTATAATAGGTGAGAAGATGGAAAAAATATTTAAAACTCTCGATGAACAAGTTAAAATTCTTCGAAACAAAAACCTAATCATTGATGATGAAGAATATGTTAAAAATATTCTTTTAAGAGAAAACTACTTTTTTATCAATGGTTATAGATACCTATTTTATAAATCAAACAAAGACAAAACCTTTATAAATGGGACCAACTTCCGAGAAATATACGCTTTATTTTATTTTGATAGACAACTAAGAAACATTTTATTTAAAAACATCTTAATCTTAGAGAATAACATAAAAAGTATTCTTTCTTATGAGTTATCCCGAAAGTATGGATTTAAAGAAAAGAAATATTTAAATCCAAATAACTTTACAACTGACCCAAAAAGAACAAGACAAGTAAATGATTTAGTAAAAAAGGTAAAAAGGCAAATTGTTGTTAATGGCAGAGAACATACTGCTACCAAACACTATCAAAGCAACTATGGCTATATTCCTTTATGGGTAGTTGTTAAAGTATTATCATTTGGCATTGTTGGTGAGTTATATACCATATTAAAACCAGAAGACCAAGAAAAGATTGCTAGCTTATTTAATGTAGATGTTACAAGTATGCTTATTTACTTACCAATCATAGCCAATTATCGTAATTTATGCGCTCATGAAGACATTTGTTACGAACACAAAACCCAAAAAGAAATACCCATTACGAAATATCATGAATTATTAAACATTCCCAAAACAAATGGCGAATACATTTATGGTATTAATGATTTATTTGCTTTAATCATCATTTTAAAAAGACTTCTTAGAAATGACAATTTTACAAATATGTTAAATGAAATATCTTATGAAATTGATTATTTATCAGGAAGACTTCACACCATAAGTATAGACAAAGTATTAGACCGTATGGGATTTCCTAAAAATTATAAAGATATAGTAAGGATGGATTAAAATGGTTGAAAAGAAAAAAAATACTACTTTAAGAAATGGAATTATTTTAATAATTACTTTTTTACTAGGTGCCTGTTGCTTATATGGAATATTCTACTTCTTTCCAAATGTAATAGGAACTACTGTTACCAAATTAGAAAAAGATGTTACCGTAACGGATGAAGGTATTGCTGATGCTGTAGAAAAAGTTTATGATTCTGTTGTAGTTGTAAACACTTATAATGATGGTAAAGCTTATTCATCAGGAACAGGCTTTGT
>CALWAA010000023.1 GCA_944372725.1 uncultured Bacilli bacterium
AAAAAATTTAGTAGAAATTATCTATATTGTATGCTATAATGAAATTGAAAATAAATTTTCTTAGAAATTAAAAGCTTTGAGAATTGTAAAAAGAGGAGTTTGTATGGAATACGAGGATGGTAAAGAGAGTGTATCACTAGTTAGTGAAAAGAAAAAAAGTAAGGTACTCTTAGGGTTGGGCATTTGTTTAATATTGTTAGGTATTGGAATTTTTTTGATGTATTTTAATAATGCTAAAGATATTTTGCCTATTGATTTTGTCTCTGCTACTAATGAAGATGATTATTCACAAATAGATGTTCAATTTATGACTTATTCTATTAATGACATTTATGATAGCTATACTTATCATATTGTAGGTGATGGTGAGTACTTTTATATAGTAAAAGTCGATTTCGATGATTGGGATAAACTAGCAACTATTAGAGAATATACTTATAGTGATGGTTCATATCGGCCTGATCCTATAACTATTTATGGGATGCCAGTTCCTTTTGATGATGATTTAATTTATCAAACGATAAGTAAATATAGTGACCTGGGAATGAGTGGGGAACTAACATATAGTAATTTTAATGATTATTTTGGATCATATTATTTAGATGCGACTAAATCACCTCTTAGTTCTAGCTTAACTCTTTACATGTTTATCGTTTGCATAGTTATAACAATTGGTATTTTTTTAATAACTAAGTATTTACAAAAAGAAAAAATGCTTCCTTTTACAGTTTTATTATTAATATTAAGTTGGATTGTTCTTTTTGCAATCAATATACCTGATGATTTTGAGACAACACCATTAGTTGTTACAGGATTTTATTTTGTTATTTTATCTACAGGCATGTTTATTTATGCTATATTAAAAAGAAAAAAGAATGAAGACAATGGAAATGAAGTTCAAAATGCTGCTTTAGTTCATCAAAAAAATGAATATGAAAATTTAGATAGTGAAAAAATACTCGCATCTATTCACGATAAATATGAAGAGTTTAAACAAAAATGCGGAGTTACTATTATATTTATTGGCGGATGGAATTCAGCTATTAGTGATAATGCATCAGATGAGGAAGTAACGAAATATTTAGAGTATTCTATAGATGATTTTACAACTAGTTTATTTATTAAACTTTTATTAAATAGCACGGAAGAAGAAATGAAAAAAACAAAAAAATTTTTACGAAATATAAATGAAGAAATTTATGAAGTGCTAGAGAATGCTACTAAATTTGATAAAGAAAAAATAAAATCATATTTAAAAGAGCATGATGCTGAGGGGGACCTTGCTAATGCAAATTTTGATGCTTGGAGAAAAGCTGCCTTTAATTTATATACTAAAATTGAAAATGTTAATGCAGATAAGAGTAAATTTTCTTTAAAACAAGAAGAATGGAATCAATTTTTGGCAGATGTTGAGAATGCATATCGTGCTTACGTAGGACCTCAAAATTCAATTGATTTACTAGGTCAATATGGAAAAACATCTGTAGAAAATGCTAATAGTGCTTCTAATATAAGCTTGTTTGCTTTTTGGTTACCTTTATTCCTTATTATTGCTATGGTAATAAAGTTTTTCATGGAATTATTGGGTGAAGAAGGAATTGTATTATCAGGTGGTTGGTGGTCTTTAGGTTTCTTTGTTGTCCTTATTATTTGGGTATCTATTGGTAATAGTGGTAGATATTGTACTTGTGCTAATTGTCATAAGTGGAATTCTTTAAAATTAGATGGGGATTATATTATCGATTCTAGAGATACATGGAAAACAAAAAAATATTATGAAAATGGCCGAAACTATTCTAAACAAGTTCCTATTCGAGTTGAAAAACATGAAGAACATTATACTTGTGAACATTGTGGAAATAAAGAAATAAAATATAGAACAACAGAAAGAGAATTATAGTTTATTTAAAGGAGAGTGTATATCAAATGTTGGATGTTATTAAATACGAGGGTAATAATGATATTATTATATGGAAATATGAAAAGGAAGATTTTAATTTTGGCTCTCAGTTAATTGTTCATGAATCTCAAGAAGCAGTATTCTTTATGAATGGGCAGGCTTTAGATTCGTTTGGCCCTGGAAAGTATGTGCTTGAAACAGAAAATTTACCAATTTTATCTAAATTCATTAATATACCAACTGATGGAACAACACCATTCCATTGTGAAATTTATTTTATAAATAAAGTAGAACATTTAGCAATTAAATGGGGTACAGATAGTAAAATTCAATTTATGGAACCTCATTATAATTTTCCTTTAAGTATCGGTGCTAATGGAGAAATGGCGATTACCATAAGTGATGGGCGAAAATTGCTTATTAAGCTGGTTGGAACAGAGACTTACTTGACAAAAGAAAAGCTAATTAGTTATTTTAAATCTTTTTTGATGATTCATTTAAAGCCTTATTTAGCAACTTATATACGCGAAAATAAAATTAATATATTTGAAATAGATGAAAATTTGAAAATAATTTCTGAGGATATAAAAAAAATGCTTACTAATGATTTTGCTTTGTATGGTGTTCTTTTGAAACAATTTTTAATAACTACTATTGTAAAGCCGGATGGTGATGCGCAATTCGAAAAATTCAAAGATTTATATTTCAGACAATATGCTTCGGTAGCAGAAGCTGAGTTAAATCAAAAAGTGAGTGTAATAAATCAGGAAACAGAAAAAAAGAAAATGGTTATTGAAGCTGAGGGAATAGCAGAAAAAAGGAAAACAGAGGGATATTCTTATCAGGAAGAACGCGGGTATGATGTAGCGGAGAAAATGGCTGAAAATGAAGGAGCTGGTAATTTTAGTAGTGCTGGTATAGGTATGGGTATTATGACTAGTGTTGGTGGAGCTGTTAATAATACTTTTTCAGCGGCGATGAATCATGTTGGAGATCAGGTTAAATATTGTGCAAATTGTGGTGCTAAAATAGATGCTAACCAGTCATTTTGCGATCATTGTGGCTGGCAAATAAACAAGGATGAAGTTTGCAAGTATTGTGGTTTTGTCTTTAAGAAAAATGGTAAGTTTTGTCCTAATTGTGGAAAGGAAAGAGTTTAAGCTTTATGAATAGGAAACATTTTTACTTTTTGACATTTATAATATTTGGTGTCATGAGCTTAATTATATTATTATTACCAGTTGAAGTTAAAAATTATTTTACTTATATTAGTACTTTTATTGTATACATTTGTTATAATATAATTTCTATTTTTGTAATTGCTGGAAATATTAATAAAGACTTAAAAAAAGAAATTTATGGATTATCTATTTATTTTGTTTATCTATTATTTAATTTATTATTATTTATATTATTAGTTGTAAGTAAATTTATCTATATTCATACAAGTATTTTATTAATTATTTTACTTTTAATAATAACTGCTTATATAATTGTCATGTATTTTCTTTTCAATAGCAAAAAGTATATTAATCAAAAAGAAGAAAATATTGCTATAAAAACAAGTAGGGTAACTAGTTGGTTGGATATCCTAATGAGTTTGGACAATCATGATAGTGAGGATTTTGTTAAATTATATGAAATTTTAAGGTATATGGATCCACTGTCTAGTGATAAAACCATGGAAATAGATGAGCGTATTGATATTGAGATGAATCGTTTAAAAGAGGATTGTTCATCAAAACAAATGGATAGGGTTATAAAATTGTTAGAGGAAAGAAAAAGAGTTAATAAACATAAAAGTTAAGAAGGAAGGTTTATATGAAAAAGATTACTTGTGAGATGTGTGGAAGCAATGATCTATTAAAAAAAGATGGAGTTTTTGAATGTCAAAATTGTGGTACTAAATATTCTTTGGAAGAAGCTAAAAAAATGTTGGTGGATGGTACTGTAAAAATAGATCGTAAGGATGATATAGAAAAATATTTAGAAATAATAGTTTCAGCAGCTAAAGCTGAAAATTTTCAAGAAGTAGAATTATATGCAAATAAGATTATTGAAATAGATGAAAAAAATGCTTTAGCTTGGTTTGCGAAAGGAAATGCTGCTGGTTGGCAATCAAATTTAGACAATAATCGTCTTTTAGAAAGCACTATGTGTTGGAGTAAGGCACTTCATTGTTGTGAAAAAGAACAAATGAATGAATTAGTAGAAAATCTTTTAACAAGTTTAAGTGGAATAACTATGTATTTGATTGAACTTAAATGTCAGAATTTTAGTAGTAATCCGAATTCTGCAAATTTAAATCAATTGCTAGATATTAAAGAGGTTTTTGATCCTATTATCGAGTTTGCTTTAAATAATAATATTTATTTAGATGTTAAGATTCTTATAAGTGCTGCGGTTAACCAAATTGTTGATGCCATTGTTTTAGCAAGTAATAATGCTTCTGCATTTTTTGGGTCAAGTAAAGGCGAGAAAACTAAAGAGAAATATACGTTATGGTTAGATTATATGGATAATTGTATTACAGCCTTAAAAGTGATTGTTAATTTAGCTAGTAGTAAAGAGACTATAGAAAATATTTTTAAGATATTGGAACAATTGCAAGATGAAGTAATTAATTCATGTAGTTATGTAAAAAGTGATTATGGATATGATGTAGATACTACTTTGAATGCTACGGCTAAAGCTTTACGAAAAAAAGAAAAAGATGGCTATTTGAAAGAAAAACAAATTTTGCTTAATAGAATAGAACAAGAAGAAAAAGAGAAAAAACAGGAATATTGGGAAATACATCCAGATGAAAAAGAAGCTTTAGAAAAAGAAATTTTAAAAGAAAAAGAACAATTAGAAGCAAAAAAAAGAAAATTGGATAAATTAGAAGCTGAAAAAGAAAAAATTGAACAGGAATTAAAAAAGAATGTTCCATCTCAAGCAGAGTTAAATTCCTTGCAAGAAAAGCGAGAAAAATTGGAAACAGAAAAAAATAATTTGGGCTTATTTAAATCAAAAGAGAAAAAAATGGTTTTGGAGCAAATTAATGATATTGAAAATAAGATTGATAACATAAGCAAAAAGGTGGCCAAAGAACAAGCAGAGTTAAAAAAGCAAATAGAGCCTGATTTATTTAAAATTGAGGATAAAATAAAACAATTAAATAAAGAAATAGAGGAGTGTCAAAAGATAATTGATTCTAAAGAAAAAGAACTTATTTAAGATTTAAAAGTATTAATATTATTGTTTCATTCATATATTTAAGTAGGTGAAGACTATGAAAAAATTGGTAGTTCTTTTCTTACTTTTTTTTGTATTTCCAGTAAATATTTTTGCTATTAGCGCAGATAAAGCTGTTGTGATGGATTTAAATAGTGGAAGAGTATTATATGATTTAAATAAAGATGAACCACAATTAATTGCTAGTATTACCAAAATTATGACTTGTTTAGTGACTATTATGTATAGTGATTTAGATAAAATAGTGGTTGTTGATGAAGATATATTACAAGCTTATGGTTCTAGTGTTTACTTAGAAGTTGGTGAAGAAATTAAATTAATTGATTTATTATATGGTTTAATGCTTCGAAGTGGAAATGATGCTGCCATTGCGGTTGCTAAGACCGTGGCAGGAAGTGTTGATGCTTTTGTTTATTTAATGAATGAGTACGCTGCAACAATTGGCATGAAAAACACTCATTTTGTTAATCCACATGGCTTAGATAGTAATGGTGTTGGTAATACTTCTACTGCTTATGATATGGCACTCTTAACTAAGGTTGCTATGCAAAATGAAACATTTAGAACTATTTTTAAAACGCAAGAATATAGTGCTAAAAGTAATTTAAAAACTTATCATTGGGAAGGGAAAAATAAATTATTTTCCATGTATCCTTATACAACGGGTGGTAAAACCGGTTATACAGATGCAGCGAGAAGAACCCTTGTTACAACAGCTAGTAAAGATAATAAGAATTTAGTGGTTGTTACTTTAAATGATGGCAATGATTTTAATGACCATAAAAGTTTATATGAAACTTATTTTAGCAAGTATGATAGTGTTTTGGCAATAGATAAGAATAACTTTCAAGTAAATGATAGCTACTATCAAGATGTAGAATTTTATGTTAAAAAAGATTATTATGCTTTAGTTACAGATGAAGAAAAGAAAGATTTAAAGTTAAATATTACTTTGTATCAATATGATGATATTTATGATGGGATAAAAATTGGTGAAGCAAAAGTAATGCTTGGGGATACTGTGCTTCATATCGAAAGCATTTATGCTAAAAAAATAGAAGTAAAAAAAGAAGAAAAGAAAGAAGGATTTTTTAGTAAAATATTAAGGTGGTTTTCTTCATGGTAAATGTAATATGGGTTCTATTAATTTTAATTGCCATTATATATTCATTATTCACTGGTGAGGTTGAAACAATTAATAATGGGATTTTAACACATGCTACGAGTGGAGTTAATTTAATATTAGAAATGATGCCCTTAATTGTATTATGGACTGGTATTATGAAAATAGCAGAAAAATCAGGGCTTTTACATGTTTTTGCTAGAGCTTTAAACCCACTTCTTAGAAGACTTTTTCCTAGTTTACCAAGAAATCATAAAGCCTTAGGTTATATTGCTTCTAATATTGGAGCTAATATGCTAGGACTTGGTAGTGCCGCAACACCTTTTGGATTAAAAGCAATGGATGAACTTCAAAAAGATAATCCTAAAAAAACGGAAGCAACCGAAGCAATGATTACATTCTTAGTTTTAAATACGGGTGGAGTAACACTTATTCCTACAACAGTTATCGCTTTACGTATTATGCATGGAAGTGCTAATCCGACCGAAATTATTATTACCAGTATTTTAGCTACAGCGGTATCTAGTATGTCAGGTTTAGTATTAGATTACTTTATTAGAAGGAGGAAAAGATTATGAATTTAATTAGTAAAATCGTGATTCCTCTTTTTGTTTTATTTATTATTCTTTATGGTGTTAAAAAACGCGTAAATGTATATGATTCTTTTTTAGAAGGAGCTAAAGAAGGGCTTATCTTGGTGTTTCATATTACACCTACCATTATTGCTATGGTTTTTGCTGTTAATATCTTCTTAGATAGTCATTTTATTGATGGAATATTAGGCTTTTTAAAACCATTATTTGATTTAGCTAATCTTCCTATTGATATTCTTCCGATGGCTCTTTTAAGGCCAATTTCAGGTACAGCATCTTTAGCAATTATGAACGATATTTTTATGCATTTTGGTCCAGATAGTTATATTGGAAGACTTGCATCTACGTTACAAGGTTGTACGGATACTACGATTTATGTTTTAGCTTTATATTTTGGAAGTATTAAAGTTACTAAAACCAAATATGCTTTACCGGTTGGATTGTTTGCAGATTTAATGGGCATTATTGCTGCTTTTGTAATAACTTTTATTTTCTTTGGTTAGTTCGACATTTTTTTGGAAGTTTTTATGTTTTAATATATTTGTGATGAATATGAAAGAGAATGTAAAAATATTTTTAATTGCTTTAATTTTAGGAATGGCTGTTGCTTTTTTTCTTTCCTACAAGTTTCAAGATGATGTTGCTTTTGCACTTAATCCTAAAGTTACTTATTTTTATGTAGGTACGTATAATAATTTGGATGTAGCAAACGAAAAGAAACTTCAATATACCAATAGTTTTATATTCGAAAATAATGGGATATATCAGGTTGTGATTGGGGTATATCAAGATAAAAGTGTCATTGATTTAATGAGTAGTTATTTTCTTGATTTAGGAATTACGTTTTATCAAGAAGAACTTAAAGTAGATAATAAGTTTTTAAGTGATATTAGTAATTATGAACTTTTAATTAAATCAAGTGATGTTAGTTATTATGAAAGTATTAATTCCTCACTTCTAAATTTGTTTCGTGAATATATGGGAGAAAATAATAAATAATAATAATGGTGGCGCGTATGATAAAGAAAAACGCTTATATTATTATTTTACTTATTCTGTATCTTCTCTTTTTATGTCAAGACCATTTATTAGGCTTTTTAGATAATACTGATAATCTGATGAGTTCTATCTATGATGAGAAGTTAACATATTACCAAAATGAGTATGAAGAAATGCAAAAATTATTAAGTATCGAAGTTTTAGACTATCAAGCTATTTATAGTAAAGTTATCTTGAGGGATATTTATGCTTTTTATGATGAAATTACAATAGGTAAGGGTAGCTATGATGGTGTTTCTAAAGGAGATTTAGTAGTTAATGAAAAAGGAGTTATAGGCCTTGTTAAAAGTGTAAATAATCATACTAGCATTGTCGAACTTTTAACAAATTCTAATATAGAATTATCTGTCAAAATTAATCAATCCTATGGAATACTTACTAGTGTAGATAATGAAATCATCGTTAAAAATGTAAAGTTAGATGATGAAATAAAAGTAGGGGATTTCGTTACTACCTCAGGTCTTACTAGTGTTCCGGGAGAAATTTTAGTTGGAAAAGTGAGTGAAATTAAAACAGATACTTTGGGGTTAGAGTATATTCTTGAGGTAGATGCTGTAGCTTATTTGCAAGATATTTCTTATGTTGCTGTGTTAGGAGAAGTATCATGATTTTTTTATTACTGGATTTTTTACTTTCTTTTTTTAGTGATACTCCTACTTTTTTTGTCCTTTTAAATTTTACTCTTTTTTCCAAAAGACAATTCTTTTCTTTTCTTCTAATACCACTTGTTTTAGACCTTTTTATCGTTCATACTTACTTTCTTAATACTATTTTGTTTGTTATCTTGTTTTTCATTATAAAACTCTTAAAAATCACCAAAACTAGTTTTCTTCGTTTTCTTTTCCTTATTACTTTTGTATATATTTTTTATGTATTTAGTTTGGGAATGATAAAGGGATTTAGTGTTTCTTATCTATTTAAATTTATATTCCAAAATTATTGGGTGAATTTTATTTTTTATGTTCTTTGTTATAAAATATTTTTTTCTTACATAAAATTATCTAGGTGATATTATGAGTGAAATAGAAAATATCATTCGTAAAAATAAAGCAAAAAGAGATAGATATGTTGGGGGAGAAAATAGTTATAAAACCGAAGAATTACCAAAAAAATGGAAATATATAAAAGGACTTATCTCGAGAACTTTAATTGCTGTTATTTTTGTTTTGGGAAGCATTATTTTTACGAATATTAGTGCTAAAAATAAAGAGTTGTATCAAAAATATGTGTTAGAAGATTCTTTAGAATTTACAAAAATTAATGAATTGTATCAACGTTTATTTGGAAGTGTTGATATAACTAAAAAAGATAACGATTCCGAGGTAGTGTTTGGAAATATTACTTATACGAATATAGAATCATTTAAAAATGGAAGTAAATTAACAATCGGAATGAATGAAGTAGTAAATGTGATTACAAGTGGTATTGTTGTGTTTATAGGGGAAAAAGATGATTTAGGAAATACGATTATTATTCAAGGCAATGATGGAGTAGATATATGGTATTCTAATATTACAGATACAGATATTAAAGTATACGATTACTTAGAATCAGGAAATATTCTTGGCACTAGCAATAGTGATGATATTTATATAACCATTAGTAAAGATGGTGAATTTATAAGTTATGAAGAATATATGGCATCTATTTAATATCCATTTTTCTACTTATCTACTTATTTTATCTTTTTTATTAACTGGGCTTATTAAAAATATTATTTTGATTTATTTAATTGTCTTATTCCATGAACTTGGCCATATTTTAATAATTAAATTACTTGGATATAAAATACTTCGAGTAGATATTTATCCTTCGGGTGGAGTAACTAAAATCGATAAAAAGATTAATACTAAAATAAGTCATGATTTATTAATAGCAAGTTTTGGCATTTTATTTCAAATACTTCTTTACTTTCTTTTTTCTTTTTTTTATTCTCTTTCTTTTATTAGAAGTAGTACTTATGAGTTATTTTTAACTTATAATACAACCATATTAATTTTTAATTTACTACCCATTATTCCTTTAGATGGTTATCAATTGCTTAGGTGTATTTGGGAAATATTATTTCCTTTTAAGAAAGCCTTTAAAATTAGTTTTATTATTAGTGTTTTATCAATTTTACTTTTTATTACGTATAATCAAATCTTTTCTTTAAATAATTATTTAATTATTAGTTTTCTTGTTTATAAAATTATTTATGAATATAAAAACTTTAAATATCAAAATACACGATTTCAGTTAGAGCGATTTCTAAATGATTTGCCATATAGGAGTATAAGAAATGAAAAAAAGCTAGATTTATCCTTTTTAAAGAAAAATACATATCATTATTTTAAAAAGGGTAATACTTATGTGAGCGAGAAAAAAATACTTGAAAGGAAGTTTTCTGACTGAATTACATCCGAAGTTCCCGCTAGTTAATGAAAAAGATAATTTCGTGATTTAATTCCCATAAAATAAGCCA
>CALWAA010000024.1 GCA_944372725.1 uncultured Bacilli bacterium
ATCTAAAGATAAAATAAAAGCCTATTTTCAACAAAAAATAGACATTTTATATTTCACAAATTACAAAACTCGGGAATAGGGGAGATATTACCTCTATTTTTCATTTTCTTCATTGTCAATTGTTTTCCACTCTGTTGTACCACAAGTTGTACAAACAAAGGGAACTAGTACTTTTAGTCCTTTTGGTTTCTCGTATTTTTCTTCTAGGGAAACACATAAAAGACCGGTTTTTTCATCGATGTAAGCACGACCTTGAACAGTTGTTTCTTCGCATTTACTACATCCTGGTTTTTTCATTTTATCCTCCTTACCTTTATTATTTCCTAAAATTGTGGTAAAATACTAGAAACGAGGTGAAGAATATGGTTAATCAAATTTATAATGCTTATGATATTCATTTAAACAGTGATAATGAACTCATGGTAGCTAAGTATGAAGTGTATGATGAAACGATTGAGGGAAGAAATGGTAAGAGAACTAGCTATCGTCATTATAATTATCTTGGGGTGGATATCCCAGAAAATATAGAAGATGAGATTTATGAATTACAGCAGGAAGGTTATCTTCCAATGAATAAATTTAGATTTGTTTCTTTTGATGTGGAAGCTAAGAATCCTTTAATTTATGCAAAATTAATGCTTTTGGGATTAAATCATCAAATTCTAGAAAAGTTTTATTCTTTAGGTCATGGATATAAAGATATTGACCTTACGACTTATATTACTTATATTAATATGACTACAGGTAAAATTTCTTTTATGGAAACAGGAAGACAAAGAGTTTATGATAATATGGCAATTAGGCTTTTAGAAGATGAGGGATATGTGCCAGAAGAAAGAAGCTTTTATTATTTCGTGCAAAATCAAGATTTAAATTCAGAGATGAAAAAGTAAAAAAAGTTGATAATGTTGGTTATCAGCTTTTTATTTGAATAAATTTTTCTCTTTTTTATAGTTGGTTATCGCAGAGTTATCTTTAATTAAACTTGTAATAGATAATCCTTTGTTTAAATGGTCAATAATTTTGGCTAAGTATTCTGAACAGTCTGCTGTATTCATCCATGGTTTATTTAATATTTCTTCAGGTATATAAGTTAAATTGGTAGAATAAATAGCATTAAAAATATTATCGTTATAAGCTTTATCAAATTTTTCATATCCTGTGGTAAATAGAGCAAAAGTAGTGAAAAAGAATATTTTTTTAGCACCTCTTGTTTTTAATTCTTGGGCAACATCTATCATCGAACCGCCACTAGCAAGCATATCATCTACAATAATGATAGTTTTATCTTTTACATCTTTTCCTAAATATTCATGAGCAACAATGGGGTTGTGGCCATTTACTACTTTCGAGATATCTCTTCTTTTGTAAAACATACCAACATCAACACGAAGAATGTCAGCGAGAAATCTAGCTCTGTCCATTGCGCCTGTATCAGGGCTGATTACTAAAGTTTCTTCTGAAATAAATTCTTCTTTTTTTAAAAATGTTTTTAACATGTCGTTAGTTGGGAAAAAATTATCAAAAGGAAGAGTAGGGATAGCATTTTGGACATTTGGGTCATGAGCATCAAATGTGACAATGCCACTAATTCCTAAATTTTTGAGTTCTTGAAGAGCTAAAGCACAATCTAGCGATTCTCTTGATTTTCTTCGATGTTGACGTGAAGCATATAAAAAAGGCATTACCACTCTTATACTTTTAGCGTGTCCCATTATTGCTGATATTACTCTTTTTATGTCTTGGAAATGTTCATCGGGACTCATGTTATGTGTGATTCCATACATTTCATATGTAATACTATAATTATGAGTATCGCTTAAAATATAAACGTCTTTGCCTCTAATTGTTTCTAGAATTGTTACTTTTCCTTCGCCATCATTAAATCTGGTGATGTCAGCTGGAATCAGATAATTTTCTTCTGTTTTTCTGATTTTTTTAATTTCTTTGTTTACTTTTAAACCTAATTCTTTACAATTGTCCATGACAATTAAACATAAATTTTCTTTATTTTTCATATACACTCCTTATATTAATATTTTATCATATTTTGAAGTGATAATCTATCAAGTTAATTTAAAAATTCGATTTCACAAGTTGCTAATTTTTTGTATAGTTTTAAATCTCTTTTTCTTTTGATACCTGTAAATAAAATGTCATAGACGATTTCCCATACTACAACCCATCCGGCGATTAAAAATAATTCACTTAAAAAAGATGTAAATTGCTCTGATATAATAATTAATAAAATTCCTAGTAATAGTAAAATAATTCGGAAATAATCATCATATTTGTCTATTTTATTTAATTGTTTTACTTTATTTTGATAATGAGTATGAATTAGAGTTATTAGTTCTTTTTGTTCGTTATTATTGGATAAACCATTTATGTTTAGGATAATTCTTTCTTTATGTAAAGTATGCATACTTGCACTTGTAATATAATTATCTAATTCATCGTTTAATACTTCATGGTTAAATTTATTTGTGGCTTCTTCTAAATTTTCTAATTTAATTTTTATTTTTTCCATAAATTCTCCTTATTTTCTAGTATTATTAGCAAAAATTCCACCTTCAATAAACATGTCTTTGTCTTGAGGAACACTCATCATTAATTCTAAAAGATTTGGTATTAATTCTTGTTCATTTACTAAAAAACTTCCTTTGGCATATAAATTTTTTAAATCAGTATCTTCTTTTATTTTGATGGGAGTAATTCCTTTTAAATTATTTACCATATCGATATTGCAAACTTTGGGAATGAAATAGCTTACGTGATATTCGCTTTTTTCTTTTGCAATTTCAATTGTTAGAGCATGACCAAGGTCTCTAGCCATAATTAAAATTCTATTATTGCTTAAAGATAAAATGTCAATTCGTCTACTATCGATATTGAAATTAATATTTTCAAAGAGGGCTTCTGCTAAAGGGTTATCTCGTCCATATAAAGTAATTGTTCCTATGTTTTCATCTACTTTTTGTTTTATTATAGGCATTTTTTGATAAAAACTTTCGGTATTTACTATGTACATGTGTAAAACGTGGAGAAGTTCATTAATTGTTTTACTTTGTAAAAAGAATTTGTGGTAGTTGCTAAAAATGTAATATCCACATATTTCTTGATTGATTTCATTAATTAATTGGGGGTCCATATTGGAAATACATGTTTGATAAAAATCTTTTAGTTTTTGGGGATTATAGTTAGAACTTAATAAGCGTTTTTCATAATATGTAAATAGTTTGGTTAAATATTCTATTAATCTTTCATCATTTCCGAGGTTTTTTAATATTTTGGTTAACATGTATTTTATATCTTGGAGATTTTTAGTCATTTTATCCACGTATTCAATCGCATCTTCTTCACTATATATGTCTGGATAAACACTAATCATTTGTTTAATTTGTAAATTATAATTAAAGAATTGCTCTAAATCTTGTAATTTATCTTCCATATCTATCTTCCTTTTAGTTTATTTTAGCATACTTTTTATAATAAAAAAACACTTATTTTAAGTGTTAATCAACAATATGGTGGAGTAGAGGAGAGTTGAACTCCTGTCCAATATATCCTATCATATAACATCTACAAGTTTAGCTTGATTTTCATTTCAGATTATAACTGGCTCAAGACCAACCGCTTATCATCCTAAGTTTAGTAAATATTCGCTTATTTATCCTAAACAATTAAATAAGTATATCTTATATTTATGAACCCCTCATAATCCTATAAGCAAAATTAAGAGAAGCTTGCTATTCCTATCTATTAATTAATTAGGCAAATGCATAAGCATTTGAAGCAAATGAGTTTTCACTCTTGTCATTTAATTTTAATTGTAGGCTTAAGGCGCCAAACCACTTGCCGTCATATGTAGTAATATATGTCGATACCATTACTACCCCGAGTACTAGTATTATAGCATAAATATATGAAAAAATGAAGTAATTTCTACTTCATTAGAGCAATTGCTAAGATAATACCAATATTTAAGACCCCATAAAGAATGATGGCGATATTAATGAAGGCAGCTTTAGAGGAACGAGTTGGTGTTTCTTCTTCAGGAATAATAGATGGAACATTTTTATTTTTAAGTTCTAGAACCATTCCTTTTCCTTTGGAATCGCCAATTTTTTTGGTTATTTCAAAGTATTCATCTAATTTTTGATTGACAAGATTTCCTAATATTGTTTCTTTTGGTAAAGTTGCGATTAGGGTTTCAATGTTTCCAATTAATATTTTGTTATCCTCTGTTAAAAAATGGAATGAATCTTTGATACTAAAATATAGGTTCATATAATCTGTTACTTCGGTATCTAAAGTGTCTTTATCGATTGTAAAATTATTAAAGGCATTTTGATTTAGTAGATTAATAAAACTTTCTAGTTTTTTACAGCTTTTATTTATTTTGATGATTTCCATGAAAGTTTTGGCATCTACATTCCAAGCTTCACCAGGTAGGGTACGTAAATCAAAGGTGAGAGTTTCATTTGCTACTATTTCATCGTTTTCTTTTAAATATAAGACATTTTCTTTGCAACTTAATCCAGCTAATTCGGGATAAAATTCTAAGTATTGTCTAAAAATAAAATCGTTAATATTAATTATTTTGGTTTTACTTAAAGTTCCAGAATAGTTTTCCGTTGTTTGCGGTCTTACACTATTTATTTCATCATTTTGGTTGATAGTTTCATTTGAGTTATCAATACGATAATTAGGTAAATCTACTCTTTTGTTATTAAAAGTATCACGTTCGTTCATTTTTATACCCTCCAATTATTATCATTGTAGCAGAAAATACTAAAAAAAACAACACTAAACAATCAAAAAAATGTGTAGTATAATAATTTTTATTTTAAAAAAGAGAGTTTTGGGTTTTAAAATGAAAAATATTTTTAGTTGAATTATGCCTATTTTATTCAATAATATTGATAATTTGTAAAAAATAAATGCTATTTTTTACCATAGGTGAATAAATTACAATTATAAGTTGTGAGCGGGTATAATTCTTTCGAGAAGCGAGGGTGATGGAATGTTAAACGGAAATAGGCTAAGAGAGGTTAGAAAACAGAGAGGTTTAACACAAACAGAATTAGGAGAATTAATTGGGGTAGGAAAATCAGCAATCTGTTGTTATGAAAAAGAAACAAGAAATCCGACACTGGAAGCTGTAATTGAGATGATACATGTTTTTGGTGTGTCAGCTGATTATCTTTTGGGTGCAGATTATCTAGTTAAGACAAGTGATGCTGATTCTACTATAGAATATGTAGCTTTAACAAAAGAAGAAATTATTTTTATAGAAGAACTCAAGAAAAATAAACTGGTTTATGATATTTTAATGGAAGACCCAAAAAGAGGAGCAGAACTAGTGAAGAAAGAGATTGGCTAAAATGGTTTAGCTTTTTTCATTTATAGATTTTTTAAGCATATAATTTTCTTAGGTGAATGATATGCGGAAATATTATCAATATTTGGGGCTTGCTTTTATTATGGTTTTTAGTTTTTATTATACGGAGAAAATAGCTTTAATTGTCCTTGATAAAAATCCTTTAATGCAAAGTATTAGGGAAGAAAAAGAAGAATTTGAAGTTGATTATGTGAATGCAGTAATTTTAGGAGATTATATTATTCCGGGAATTAATGGATTAGAAGTAAATGTTCGGGCGTCTTTTTATGAGATGCAAGAATTAGATGTTTTTAATGAATATTATTTAGTTTATGAACAAATAAGTCCAGAAGTATCATTAGAAGATAACAAAGATAAAATTATTAAGCAAGGAAATCGCAAGTTAAGACAAGTAACATTTATTTTAGCAAATAAGTCTGATATTAGTGAGTATTTACGTTCTAATCATTATAAAGCTAACTTGCTGGTAGATATTGATAGTTATGAAAAGGATAGTTATTTTGAAGTGATTAATAATGAAATTGATGCTTTTGATTCTTTGGAAAATACTCTTAATTTAAATAAAGAAAATAAGAATATATGTGTTATGAATGATAGAAATTATGAACTTTGTTTAAAAAAAGAAAAGTATTTGGTTGAACCAACTATTACTCTTAATAGTACGAATTATATTGATGTTAAAAATAAAATAGATAGTGGTAGTATTATTTTAATAGATAGTAGTGCTCGTTTGAGTGATGTAAAATTACTTTTAAAAGAAATTAAGTATAAAAATTATGATATTGTTTATTTGAGTGAAATGATAAGTGAAGAAAATGTTTAGTTTTCCTCACTTTTTTGATATAATTGTTATGGTGTTAAATTATGAAACAATTAATTGGTAAAGTTTTAAAAGTATTTATTCCAAGTTCTGATGTCGATAAAATGATTGCTTTTCAAGTAGAAACAAAAGAGGGAATTTATGAAGTAATAGAGGAACAGACTGAAGAAAATGCTAATATTTATAAAGATGATACTGTATTATTGACATTTCAAAATGTAGATGGGAAAGAATTTATCGATATCGATTTATATGAAGCAGGTGATTTAAATGAATAAAGAAAATCCTCTTGGTTTGTATGAACATAATAGGAAGTCTTATGAAAAGATAAAGAATGCTTTTAGTAGTGGGGAGAAAGTTGTAGGAATTGTACATGCTACAGGTACAGGGAAAACTTATAATGCTTTGCAACTTGTTTTAGAACATCCGGATAAGAAAGTGATTTTTATTACTCCATATTCAAGTATTGTTGAACACATTATGGAAACTATTGTTAAACATGGGTTAAGTTTAAAAAAAGATTTTCCTAATTTAACTTTTATGAATTATCAAGGTTTAGTAAATTTAAGTCGAGAAGAACTTGAGTTGTTACCTATGGATATTCTTATTTTAGATGAATTTCATCATATAGGAGCGCCAGTATGGGGAGCAAGAATTCATGATATTATTGAGACACATCCAGAACTGCAAATACTTGGTATGACAGCTTATACCATTCGCTCTTTTGGGACTATCAACGAGAGAGATATGGCTAATCCTGATGGAGATGAGTTATTTTCCAATAAAATTGTTAGTCGTTATGACTTGTGTGATGGAATGTTAGAAGGTGTACTTCCTAAAGTTGTATATCGAAGTGCTTATTTAAAAATGTTAGGAACTTTAGAAGCTTTAGAAGAAAGAGTGAAAGCAAATAACTGTACTAAAAAAGATGAAGAACTTTATTCTAAACTCTTACATGAAGCTAGAAAAAAAATTGAACAAGCATTAAGTATGCCTGAGGTTATTCAAAAATTTGTAAAAAAAGATGATAAAATTATTTATTTTTGTCCACTTGATAGCAATATAGAAGATATTCAAGCTGAAGCTAAAAGATGGTTTTTAAGATATGTTCCTGAAGAAGATATTGTTTTTTATAAGTCTACTAGTTTAATGAGAAATGATGGACAAAAAAATAGAGAAGCATTTTATCATGATAAAACATTAGATGGACATGATGCTAGTCATAAATTAAGAGTGATGTTTTGCATTAATCAATATAATGAGGGAGTTCATGCTCCGGATATTGATGGCGTTATTATGGGCCGAGAAACACGTTCTGATATTGTTTTTTTTGAACAACTTGGAAGAGCATTATCTGTAAGGGGAGACACGAAAAAAAGATTTGATGATTATAGTAATTATACAAGAGATGAACTTGTTAGATTATGTGAAAAGAAATTAATTCCTGTTCAAGAGAATATGACAAAAGAAGCTTTGATTGAAAAACTTATTTCACCTTATGTTTTAGATTTGGCAAATAATATTGATTTTATAAAGAATTTGGAAAGTGAATTGGATATTAGAGCCCAAGAAATTCTTAAAAGTGCAAGTGATGATGAAAAGAAAAAAGTGAAAATTCATGACTTTTCTTTTGATATTGAAATTGAAAATTCAGGAGTTTATGAGATATTAAAATATATTAGTGAAAGACTTACTATGACATGGGAAGATTGGTATGAACTTGCTCAAAAATACTATAATCATCATGGAAATCTTAATGTGCCGGAAAGATATAAGACAACAAATGGATATGAAGAGGATTTTGAATACGGTCGAGCATTGGGACATTGGCTTTATAATCAAAGAATGTTAAAAAAGAATGGTACTTTACCTGCCCTAAGAGAAGAAAAATTGCTGGCAATCGGAATGGTTTTTGACCCTTTAGAACAACAATGGCAAGAAATGTACAACCTAGCTAAAAAGTATTATGAACATCATGGAAATTTAAATATTTTAAGAAGATTTAAAACTACAAATGGATATGAAGAAGATTTAGAAAATGGTAAAAATTTAGGACAATGGATTGGATTACAGAGAAAATTTCATCAACAGGGGGTTTTAAGCTTAGAACGAGAAGCGATGTTACTGGCAATTGGGATGTCATTTGAAAATGTTTTGGATGCTAGATGGAGTGAAATGTATCAGCTTGCTAAATCATATTATGAACATTATGGTAATCTTAGAGTATCTAAGGATTTTCAAACTAGTAACGGATATGAAGAAGATTTAGAAAATGGTAAAAAATTAGGACTTTGGGTTTCTAAACAAAATTCTCTAAAAAAACAAGGTATTCTTCCTAAAGAACGAGAAGAAAAGTTGCTTTTAATTGGCATGGAATTTTTAGATAAAAAGGAAATTGAATGGCAAGAAATGTACAACCTAGCTAAAAAGTATTATGAACATTATGGGAATTTGAAAGTGCTAAGAACTTTTAAGACTGCAAATGGGTATGAAGAAGATTTAGAAAATGGTAAGAATTTAGGATTATGGTTGGGTACGCAGAAAATAGCTAAACAAGAAGGAACTTTGTCACGAGATAGAGAGGAAAAATTATTAGCCATTGGAATGGAGTTTGAAAATACTTTTGATGCTAAATGGAATGAAATGTATCAGCTTGCTAAAAAGTATTATGAACATTATGGAAATTTAGCTGTTCCTCAACATTTTGTGACTAGTAATGGCTATGATTCTGATAAAAGTCATGGTAAAAAATTGGGTCAATGGCTTTCTAATCAAAGAGCTTTGAAAAAACGTGATATTCTTCCAAAAGAGCGAGAAGAAAAGTTAGTTGCTATTGGTATGGTTTTTGATGTTTTAGAAGCTCAATGGAATGAAATGTATAATCTTGCCAAAACATACTATGAACATTATGGGAATTTAAATGTTTCCCTTGATTTTAAAACTGTTAATGGATACGAATATAATGAAAATGGTTTCAGTTTAGGAACTTGGGTTAATTATCAGCGATATTTAAAGAAAAAAAGTATATTAAGCCAAGATAAGGAAGAAAGGTTGCATGTCATAGGTATGATATTTGATATTAATGATGCAAAATGGGAAAGAATGTATGTTTTAGCTAAAAAATATTTTGAATATTATGGTAATTTGAATATTCCTAGAAGATTTAAAACTATAAATGGATATGAATATAATGAAAACGGTTTCAATTTGGGTAGTTGGATTTATACTCAAAGACAATTTAAGAAAAAAGGTACACTAATTCAAGAACGAGAAGAAAAGTTAGTTGCAATAGGCATGATATTTGATATTAGGAAAAATACTGCTTTCATTAAGGAGTTATGTCAAATTTATGGGATTGATGAAAAGAAAAATAAAGCTATTTTAAAGGGGATTTCATATCGAGAAATGGTTGCTAAAATAAAATATTTAGAAGAAAGACAACTTCCTATTGTAACTAATTGTTACTTACATGAAATCTTTAATATTAGTAATCAAGCTTTACAAGAAAAATATGGTGTTAGTTTAGAAGAATTAGTAGCTACTTATTCTTTAGAAAGAGGAAGATAAATGTTTTTAAATAAGTATGTAAATGATGAATATTATGAATTAATTTTAGATGAATATGATGAAGGTTATTTATCTACATTAGATGAAGAACAATTTAAGATAATATATGATTTATTTAAGGAATATGGATTTACTTTTATAGAAGATATTATATTAAGATATTTGGAAATATTTGAGATGGAGTATGAGGAAGTAAAAAGAAAACTAGAAGATTTAAAGATGGAGCTTGGTGATGATTTTGTCTATATTATTAGCAATCAGCTTAGTTTATTAGATACAATTACAGGGGAATGATAAGTGAAGAAAATGGGTTAATTTAAGTTAGGAAATCCGAAATGGATATCCGAATTGTTTAATTGATAAGCAACAAAGTGATACTTTGTTGA
>CALWAA010000025.1 GCA_944372725.1 uncultured Bacilli bacterium
ATCTAGTCAACTTTTTTAACTTCCCGATTTAATGGCTGGGTACACCGCTTTTTTAACTTCCCGATTTAATGGCTGGGAACACCGCTTTTTTAACTTCCCGATTTAATGGCTGGGAACACCGCTTTTTTAATGTAATTGCTTACATCTATTTGTATTTTACCATAATTATTATACTCTTGTCAAAGTATTTGATGCTCATTTTGATAATTTACCATTATAGCAATATTCATTATCTTTTTTGCCATTATAATTTTTAATTACTTCTTCTAATTTCCAGTGATATTTAAGAATTATTTTTTGGAATGCTGGTAAAACATTTTGATTACAACTGAATATTGGTTTATTTGTTTGTAAGAGAAAAAAACTTTTTTCTAATAGAGTTGTTCCTATACCCTTTTTTTGATATTCTTTAGCTACATAAATCGTACATATCTTTTTTTCTGGCTCTTTTTTCAAGGATAAACAGGCAATTATGTTTTGCTTATCTTTCATAAAGAGAATATCTCTTTTTTGCATTAAGCTTTCTTTTATTTGCTTATCGTAAAACCAATTTTTATAATTGGGGTAATACTTACTTAAATGTGATGTAAACTCATAAAGTTCACTAATTATTTTGTTTAATTTTTGAGGATTATTTATATAATCCGTTAATTTTTCAATAATCATTAGAATACCTCATTAATAGAAAAAGACTAGCTATCTAGTCTTAACCAAACTTTGAAATATCTCCCATTCCAGACATTGGATTAAAATCTTCGTTATTTTCTTCTAAATTTTTATTTGGATTTTGTAATTCTTTGAATGTTTTAGGTTTATTTTCTAAAATGCTGTCGCTTACTTCATTTATTTCTGGTTGCGCTTTTATCTCACTTTCTAAATTACTTGTTGAAACACCCTCTGTTACATAATTATTTGCAACAGCATCTGGAGCTATTTGTGGGGCAATAGATGGTTCTTCTTCCCAACATGCCGATACATTACAGTTAGTTGAATATGGCATTGGGTCAGGCATTTCTAATTTACAAATCATTGGTATTTTAAACGCACTACCAAAAGAAACACAATTTCCTGGTTGTAATACTTTCATTTTTTCAATAACATCAGCACTAATATTAGGAAGCATCTCTTCAATGTATTTAATATCTTTTGGGTGGGTCATTTTAAAGATTAAAAAGTTAGAACATTGAGCGATAACAGTATCACTGATTTCTACTGGTCTTTGAGAAATAATATCAAGAATGACGCCATATTTACGACCTTCTTTAGCAATACGGTCAAAGATATTATATCCAAGTAAGAAAGTATCGGTATCTTGTTGAATATATCTATGGGCTTCTTCTAAGAATAAATGGAATGGAATACTTGCTCTTTTTTGTAATCCTTTAGCATAATCAAATAATATTTTAGAAATAATTTTAACAATTACTTTAGCATAAGCATCATCAATATCTTCTAAGTTAATATTGACAATTTGCGCTCTAGCATTTTCTTTACGACATAACTCAGCTACAAATTCTTCGGTGCTTGTATATTTAGAACCATCAAAATAATTATTAACTTGACCTCCAATAATTGTATTTAATCTAACTTGTAAAATCATTGCTTCATTATACATCATTTGATTTCCTTGAAATCCTTCACTAATCAAAGTAAATTCTAGGGCATTCGCTAAATCTTTTAATGTGTAAAATGCTTTCATTGGAATAGGCATTTCGGTAATAGATTCATCAATATGCTTTAAAATATACTCGGTAATTAAAACAGATTCACCAAAGTTTCCATTAGAATCAATTTCAAAACATTCACTAAAACTTCTCGTGTAACCTAGTCCAGGTATAACAGAATCAAAGTTAAATTCCTTGGTGTGACATACTTCAATGACTTTAAATATTTCATTCTTTTTATAGCTTGTTGTAGCATTACTAAAAAGTATTGCAATTAAAGCTTTCGCAATTAAATGATTTTTATATTTGGTTACTTCTTCACTATCACTAGAAAATATTTTAGCATATTTAATACTTCTTTCCAAAATTGGCAACTGAGAATGTGAATTAGCTTGAAGTAATAAGGCCACATCATCAAGCGTTAATAAATTTACTGGTATTTTAAGTAAATAATCAGTTGGTTCAGTGGGATTAGTTGTAATAAACTTATAGTTATAGCTTGGATTAATCTTATTTAGAGAACCAAAAGCATTTTTATATTCACCATATGCATCAAAGAAAAACATATTGGCATTGTATGTTACTGTTTTTGGATTACTAAATATATTTTGAATAATTCTTGATACACCACAGGATTTACCAGAACCAGAGTTACCAAATATCGCTAAGTGATTAGAAAATAAATCATTGATATTAGGGCAAATTTGAAACCCTTTATAAGTTGCACTAGAACCTAAAGTAAAGCTTTTATTACTTAGTGTTCCTACTAATTCCAGCAATTCCTCACTATTAATAATTCTAAGAGAACTAGATAATAATGGCTTTCTAATAACACCATTGATATATTTGCTTCCAACATATTCTCCTAAGAAACGTATTTTTATTTCTTCATCATTTAATTCAATAACCTCACCAAGAATTCTTTGGTCTTTATCTTCAAAAATAACATGAATATTCATTAAATCTGCCGTAATTGTATCTTTACTGATGTTTTCTACATGAGCTATATTATCACTAATATATAAAATTTTACCAAATATCATCCTATCAACCTACCTACTATAATAAAATTATAGCATGTTTCAAGCTAAAAAAAAAGAGGTTCTTTGAAAAAGCCTCTATTTAAAATAAACACAAATAGACGTTTCGGCTTAAATTCGGCTTAAATTCGGCTTAAATTCGGCTTATCTAATTTTTGAGCATATTTACTCGTTAAAACATAATCAATATTTCGAATTTGTTTATCATTGTATCTTTCTAAAAAGCCATTTTCAATCCATTTTTTAACCCAATTATTAGCAGTGTCTAAATTAATTTTAAAATGATTAGCAATATCTTTCGCTTTTATTTTGCCATTCGTAACAATATAATTAGCAACCCAGCGTTCCCTTTTATCTAATGTATCTAATATATTAATTTCCTCTTTACTATTTTCATAAATTTCTTTTACTCTATTACCAACCACTTCAAAAGTCGTTGCCATAATAGAGATAAAATACTCCAGCCATTCTGTTATATCTGCTTCATTTCTTCCAAAATAAAAGTTATGATGTAATCCCATTTGTAGAGAATGATAATATAGAGCAATATTTTTATCATAAAATTCTTCTAAAACATAAAAACCTTTCAAATCATAACCATATGATTTTAAAATAAAAGTTGCTAGTAATCTAGCACAACGTCCATTGCCATCCCAAAAAGGATGTATAGTAACAAATTGATACGCTAAGATGCCAGCCTTTATAGGAATAGGTATATCATTGTATTCTTCAGAATTGTACTCATGAATCATTTGTTTCATTAAAGAATCAACATCACACGCCTCAGGTGGTAAATAAACAACAGTTCCTGTTACAGAATCAACAACAGCATTTTGCCCCTCACGATACTGATTCTTAAAAGTTAAATGTTTTCCAGACACTAAATTATGTACTTTAAAAATTAATTCTTCTGTTATTTTCTTGTTATTTTCCGCTTCTTTACTTAAATATAATAATGCATTGTAGTAATTTCTAACTTCTAAAACATTTCTCTCATGTGAATCATTTTTATTCTCAATGATATCTCTTACTTCCTTAAGATTTAAACGGTTCCCTTCTATTTTTGTAGAATAATGAACTCTTTTTGCAAGCGAATCCCTTTTTATTTCTTCTTCAATAGAAATGGGCAATTCTAATAAATCTACAATTTCTTTAGCTTTATTAATTTTTATTAAATCATTTACTAATTGATTAGTATAATTCCATTTTAAGTTCATATATCAGCTCCATATCTAAAATTTATTATTTTCCACTCCAAATTTCATACCAATTCTTTAGTTTATCTAAACCAGAACTTGCTAAGTCTTTAATTAAATCCCAAGTAAAGCCAAAACTTTTCTTTAGACTTTGAAAATCATTTTTGGCACTTTCACATAAATCACTATGATTTTCACATATACTTGTTGTTATATCCAAATATGTACTTACTATTAAGTTTTTTACGCTAGTATATACTTTATTAGCACCATTACTAATTGTTTCTTTATATCCGGGGAAAACATTATCTATTTTATCATCAATCCATAAAGCAGCTTTTAATACTTCTAATTTAGCGCTTGTGCTTAATTCATTAAAAGTGTGTCCGGCTATTTCACCATTATAAAATAGGAAATCAACAACGGTAATAAAACCACTTTTTAAAGTATCTGTAATTCCTTTATCAGCATCACTTTCTACTTTATTTACATATTCTAATACCGCCTCATCAGCAGATTTAGTACTTACATTATTATTAGAATTGTTGTTTGTTGGCGTTTTATTGGTGTTAGTATTATTTGGCTTATTATGATTAGTAACATTAGAATTATTATTTGTTGGATTATTATTGGTAGAATTATTGGTATTTTTATTTTCGTTTGTTTCATTTAAATTGCTATTATTTTCTTGATTGCTATTTATCATATTTTCTGATTTATTGGTAGTGTTATTTTCTTCTAATTCTTTTTCTGGTTCATTTTCTTTTATTAATTTTTCTTCTATAGCAGTAATCTCTTTAGGGTTTGTAGAATCTTTTAAACTACTTTTTTTGTAAGTAACAGTTATTTCATCCCCTACTTTATAATTGTTAGATATATTATTGATGATATAATCTTCCTCATCTGTTTCAAGCATGATATAGCCATCTCCACGAATTAATACTGTACCAGTTATGCTTAATTCCTCATCTTCTTTCGTTAGAAAATAAATGGCAATAGAAGCACCAATAAATAAAATAATAATAACAATTAGCCATATTATATTCTTTTTTGACATACTACTCACTTCCTAAGAATATTATACACGAAAAAAGATGAAATGTAAATTTCACCTATTTTAATTTTTCTGTTAATATCTCTTTGGTTAAAACTGGATTAGCCTTTCCTCTTGTTTGCTTCATTACTTGACCAACAAAATAATCAAAGATATTTGTCCTTCCGTTTTTATATTCTTCTATTTGCACTTGATTGTTAGCAAGAATTTCATCAATAATTTTAGTAAGTTCCTCTTTATCACTTATTTGAGCATTATCTTTACTTAAAAAGTCTTTAATCTCCTTTTTTTCTTCAATAACTTTTAAGAAAATTTCTTTAGCTTGTTTGGAACTAATGGTTCCCTTATTTAATTCACCAATTAATTCTTTTAATTTTAAAGGAGTTAAATATAAATCATTAATGGCTATATTATTTTTATTAATATATCCAAGTATTTGCGTAGAAATCCAGTTAGCAGCACTTTTAGCTTCTATTCCTAACTTTAAACATTCTTCAAAGTAATCAGATACATCTTTTTCTTTAATTAATACTTCTGCATCATAATTACTTAATCCATAATTTTTAATATAATCTTGTTTTCTCTCTAGGTGCAGTCTTGGAATAGATGCTTTTATTTCTTTTAACCATTCCTCATTTAGTTTAAATTTCGGGATATTTGGTTCAACAAAATATTTATAATCAATGGCATCTACTTTGCTACGCATTCTAATGGTTGTTGCAGATTCTTCATCCCATCTTCTTGTTTCTTGTTCAACTTCATTATATCTTCCCTCTGCTTTTAGCTTTGTTTGTCTTTCTATTTCATAGTTAATAGCGCCAATTACCCCACCAATTGAATTGATATTTTTAGTTTCTACTTTTGTTCCTAACTCATTAGAGTCTTCATCAGCGATAGAAACGTTTACATCACAGCGAATTTGTCCTCTCTTCGTATCGGCATCAGATATTCCTAAATAGCGATATATTCGAATCATATGCTCGATAAAAGCACTAGCTTCTTCAGCCGAGTGAAGACATGGTTCCGTTACTAATTCTAAAAGTGGTACACCAGCTCTATTATAATCAATGTTTGAAGTATCAAAGAAATGGTCTAAGCTAGCCGAATCTTCTTCTAAATGAATATCATGAATATAAATAGGTAAAAGCTTACCATTAACTTCAATTTCAATTTGACCATTGATACCAATCGGCTTTGTCATTTGGGTGATTTGATAACCTTTCGGTAAATCGGGATAATAATAGTTTTTACGGTCAAAAATTAGATATTCTGGTTGTTTGCAATTTAAAACCATACTCATTTTTAAAGCATCTTCGACACATTTTTGATTTACTACTGGAAGAGTTCCCGGAAAAGCCATATCAATAGGTGCTATATTTGTATTGGGAGTTTCACTATAAGCATTTTTAGCAGAAGAAAATACTTTGGAATTACTTTTTAATTCGCAATGCATTTCTATCCCGATAGTTGCTACTTGCTTTTTCATTATCGTACCTCCTTAGCAATTTGACCTTTATATGGCATTTTTGATTCTAATGTATAAGCAATATTTAAGATATTTTCATCATCGTAACAGTTTCCAGTTAGATTAATTCCAACAGGTAAATCATTTACAAAACCATTGGGAATTGTAATAGATGGAAAGCCACCAAAGTTTCCTATTTGTAAATGTTCTTCTAAAACATTTGTGTTTTCATCAATGACATCTTTATCTTCATCAAATTTTTTAGCAGGTCCACTTGATACTGGTAAAATTAGGGCATCATACTCTTTAAATAGCTCTTTCATTTTATCAACGATTAATCTTCTTACCCTTTGGGCATTTTTAAAATAACGTTCTTGGTTTTCTTTTTGTAAAACATAAGAGCCTATGACAAATCTTCTTTTAATTAAAGGAGAAAAGCCGATAGTACGATGGTCTTTCATCATTTCAAATACATTTTTCTTATCACTTCTTGGACCAAAGATAATACCTGTTAAATTAGACATATTACTAGTTGCCTCAGCACAAGAAATAACCACATATACAGAAGGAATCGCATTTAATAAGTTTTGGTCTATGCTAACTTCTTCTACCATCGCTCCCTCTTCTTTTAAGAATTCTAATGTATGAAAGAAGTTTTTTAAATGAGATTTTAATTCTTCGGTTGCATTCGGATAATTATTGATATCACATATTTCTTTAATATAAAATAACTTTTTTCCTTTGATATTGCCAGTTAGAGCTTCCTGTAAGTGAATATTACTAGAATCCCAACTTGTCATATCATTTTTATCAATTCCTTTCATGATATCCGTTACAATTGCTGCATCTTCGACACTTCTCGTTAGAACCCCACAATGGTCTAGACTACTAGCAAAAGGAAATAAACCATATCGGGATAACATTCCATAAGTTGGTTTGTAGCCTACAATCCCACAAAAAGCTGCCGGTTTCCGAATAGAGTCTCCAGTATCACTACCTAAAGCAAAAGGATAGACACCACTTGCAACTGCGCAAGCTGACCCAGCTGAGGAGCCAGCACACATTCTTGTTTTATCCCAAGGATTTAATACTGGTCCTGTATGGCAAGTTGTTCCTGTTCCGCCCATACCAAATTCATCTAAAGCTGTTTTATTAGTCATAATAGCCCCAGCATCTAATAATTTTTGAACGACCGTGGCAGTATAAAATGGCACATAGTTTTTGAGAGTATTAGAAGAACCCGTAGATAATACATCTTTAGTAGAATAATTATCTTTGACACCAAAAGGAATTCCAGATACGAACAAATCAGTTACTTTTCCTTCTTTAGCATCATCACAAATAGTTACAAAAGCATTATATTTTTGCTCTACTTCATGGGATTTTTGGATGGATTCTTTTACTAATTCTTCACTTGTTATTTTTCCCCTTTTTAATAAGTCATGGAGTTCTAAAATACTTTTATCCATCATCTTAATCCACCACCTTTGGTACTTCTATTTCTCTGCCATCTGTTTTACCAGCATTTCTTAACGCCTCTTCAATAGGAATGGATGGCTCTGCTACATCTTTCCTTAACTCATAAGTAAAATCATCAAGAGCATGAGTCATTGGTTCTATTTGAACAATATTAGGTATTTTATTAATTAAATCAATACTTTTATCTATTGCTTCAAATTCATCTAATACCCTTTTATTTTCTTCATCTGTTAGGCCAATAAGAAGCTTTTCAGCATAATCATCAACCATTTCTTTGGTAAATTTATTCATTCTTTCGTCCTTTCTATTTCTTTTAGGATTTCTTCTAAACGATTTTTAAAATCATCAATCGTTTTATTATTATCAATATAATAATCAGCATAAGCAATGGGGCCAGCTTTCGCAATATTTTCAATTTCCGAAATATCTCTTTTTATGGCTTCTTTTTCATTAAATGGCCTAATAGGGCGATTTTTTAATCTATCATACCTTAGCTTTCTATCTACAATAATGGCAATAGAAGTCATTTCATCACCAAATTCATTCTTTAATATTTTTAATTCATCCCATGAATATAAGCCATCTAATACAACGTTATTAGTTTCTGCTAATTCTTTAATTTTAGGAAGCAAAAGAATTGCATAAGCACCCATTCCTAGTTCACTTCTTAATTTTTCTCGCATGTATTTTTCATTTTCTGGAGTGTCTTCTAAGCCTTCTTCTTTTAACTTTTCTAAAGTTACACCCCCAAAATAAACTTTTTGAAACTCTTTTTCTTCTAGTAGATTACATGCAACAGATTTCCCGGAACCACACATTCCCACAATGGCAATTATTTTGTTCATCTCATCCTCCTAAAATTCACAGTTTTTTGGTGTTCTTGGATAAGGGATAACATCACGGATATTATCTACACCTGTAAGATATATAAGTAAGCGCTCAAAGCCCATTCCAAATCCTGAATGAATACAACCTCCATATTTTCTTAAGTTTAAATACCAATCCATAGAAGACGTATCCATGTTCATTTCTTTCATTCGCGCTACTAATTTATCATAATTTTCTTCTCTTTGACTACCGCCCATTAATTCACCAGCACCTGGTACTTCAAGGTCAACCGCTGCAACAGTTTTACCATCTAAATTTTGTTTCATATAGAATGCTTTAATATCTTTCGGCCAATTTTTAATAAATACTGGTCCATTAAAATATTCCGTAAGATATTTTTCGTGTTCTTTGGCAATATCTTCACCATATTCCGGCGTAAATTCCCATTTTACATCCGCCTTTTTAAGAATTGTTATTGCTTCTTCATGATTGATACGAGTAAATTTACTAGAAACTAATTTTTCCAATTTTTCTTTTAGGCCTTTTTCTACAAATTCATTAAAGAAATTAATCTCTAATGGGGCATTGTCTAAAACATATTTTACAATATATTTTAACATATCTTCCATGATATCCATATCACCCTCTAAATCACAAAAGGCAATTTCCGGTTCAATCATCCAGAATTCAGAAGCATGCGTTTTCGTATTGGAGTTTTCAGCTCTAAAAGTTGGTCCAAAAGTATATGTTTTTTTGAAAGCCATCGCAAAAGTTTCGGCTTCTAATTGACCACTTACGGTTAAATTAGTCATCTTACCAAAGAAGTCTTTGCTATAATCTATTTCTCCTTTTAATTTATCTAAAGGAAGAGTAGTTACTTGAAACATCTCGCCAGCACCCTCACAATCACTGGCAGTAATTAAGGGAGCATGAAAGTATACATATCCTCTATCTTGAAAGTATTTATGAATGGCATAAGCAGCAATACTTCTTACTCGAAATACAGCTTGAAAGAGGTTTGTTCTTGGTCTTAAATAGGCTTGTTCCCGTAAAAATTCTCTAGTATGACGCTTTGGTTGAATAGGATAATCTTCAGGACATGCGCCAAGTAGCTTAATACTTGTCGCTTGCATTTCATAAGCTTGATTTCCTTTAGATGGCGTAATAATTCCCTTTGCTTCTATCGCACTTCCAACTAATAATTTCTGAATTTCTGAAAAATTACTTAGTTTCTCATCATAAACAATTTGTAAATGTTCAAAAGTTGTGCCATCTGAAAAGTCAATAAAGCCAAATGTTTTTTGGTCACGATGAAGTCTAATCCAACCTTCAACTTTTATTTCTTTATCTTTATATTCTTCAATGTTTTGAAATAAATCTCTTAAATCCATTTTTATC
>CALWAA010000026.1 GCA_944372725.1 uncultured Bacilli bacterium
TAAGAATTAGTAAACCATGAGAAAATTATTTTGGTGAAAATATATGATTTATAATAAAAGATTGATAGAACTAAGAGAAAAAAACGAACTAAAGCAATATGATATAGCAAATATTCTAAATATATATAAAGGCTTATATAATCAATATGAAACTGAATACGCTATCATACCCATCAAACATTTAAATACATTATGCAATTATTTTAATGTTTCTTTTGATTATCTTTTTGGTTTAACAAACAAATTAAATTATAAAGAAAATATAAATGAAATAGATAGTTTAAAATCTGGCAATAGAATTAAAGAATTTCGCAAAGAAAATAAAATTACTCAAGAAAGATTAGCAAGTGAATTAAATATGGCTCGTTCTGCTTTAGCTAATTACGAAAGAGGAAGAACAGTAATTGCTACTCCCTTTCTTTACACTATTTGTAAAAAATATCAAATATCAGCAGATTATCTTTTAGGGAAAATTGATGAAAAAATAACTTTCTAATCCTATTTTAGCATATATTATATTAGGTGATAGTCTATGTTTGGAAATCCTTATGGAACAGGTCTTTCTTTTACCAAAGTTTTATCTGGTATTTCAAAAACTTTAAATGTAGCAAATCAAGTAATTCCAATTTATAAAGAAGCAAAACCAATGATTAATAATGCTAAAACCATATTAGGGGCTATAAAAGAATTTGGAAAATCAAATAATTCTAATTCTGGGGCTAGTTCTACCAATCAAAATACCACAAAAAAAGATACCGCTCCAACATTAAGAACCGTATCTAACAATCCGAAATTCTTTTTATAATCTTTCTTAAATAATAAATATTTCTTTTATGATTTAATCTTTTCATAAATTTATTTCTAGGAATTTTAGCAAGAACTTCTTGCTCTTTTTTTATTAAATAAAGGTAATATTCTTGATTATTACTTTTACCATATTTTAAAGAAAGTTTATTTTCCTTAACATAATCTTTGGTAACAAGCATAATAACATAGAATTTTCCTTTATCCAAAACAGCTTTTTCTTCTTGAATATATAAACCTCTTTGATATAAAGAAAAACGAAGCTCATCCCAATTATTATTGCTACTAATAATATATTTTTTGATACTTTGAGGTGCACTATCAATAATATCTAAAACTGTATTCGCCCCAACTCCAGCGATGACTGTTGTATCAATATCGGAATTATTAATACTTTTAAAGCCATCAGATAAATAAGTGGTAATATTTAGTTTAGATGATGTAATATTTTTCCTTGCAACTTCTAAAGCATGAATATTAATATCACTAGCATATACTTCTTTGCATAAATGATTTTGTTTTAAATAAATAGCTAGATAAGCATGGTCACAACAAGTGTCTATTACTATATCTTCTGGTGAGACAAAAGAAGCGATTGTCTTTAATTTTAAATTAATCATTAATCAGATAAGAAATCCTTTAATTTCTTAGCACGTGATGGATGACGTAATTTGCGTAATGCTTTCGCTTCTATTTGACGAATACGCTCTCTTGTAACATTAAATTTCTTACCAACTTCCTCCAAAGTATGACAAGTTCCATCAATAAGTCCAAAACGAAGTTCTAGTACTTCTTGCTCTCTTACTTGTAAAGTCATTAAAACACTCTTAATTTCTTCTTTTAAAATTTCATTGGTTGCATATTCTTCTGGTGACATACTAGATTCATCTTTAATAAAATCACCTAAATGAGAGTCATCCTCTTCCCCTATTGGGGTTTCCAAAGAAACTGGCTCTTGACTAATTTTAATCACTTCGCGTACTTTTTCGACACTAATCCCCATTTTCTTAGCAAGCTCTTCTTCACTAGGTTCACGATTTAATTCTAGAGTAAGTTGTCTTTGAATACGACTCATTTTATTAATTGTTTCAACCATATGAACAGGTACACGAATGGTTCTAGCTTGGTCGGCTAAAGCTCTAGTAATAGCTTGTCTAATCCACCATGTAGCATAAGTAGAAAATTTATAACCTTTATCACTATCAAATTTATCTACAGCTTTCATAAGCCCAATATTTCCTTCTTGGATTAAATCAAGGAATAAAAGCCCTCTACCGACATATCTTTTAGCAATACTAACAACTAGACGAAGATTAGATTCCGCTAGCTTATTTTTGGCTTCTTCATCCCCTGCAGCTACTTTTTCACTTAATTCTAATTCTTCTTCTGGTGATAACAAACTAATACGACCAATTTCTTTTAAATACATTCTAACTGGGTCATTAATATTAATATCTTTTGTAATTTCAGCATCATCTAAAATAATGGGCTCTTCTAAATTTTTAGGTACACCATCTTCATCGGTTGCTTCTTCTTCCCCTTCAGCAACAACTTGAATATCATTTTCCATTAGAGTATTGTAAATTTCATCTAATGAATCATTATCCATATCAAGTCCTTTTAAGCTATCTACAAGTTGTTCAAAAGTAATATACTTCTGTTTCTTGCCAATTTCAATTAAATCTTTAATACGTTCTTCTAGAGATTTAATTTCGACAATTTTTTTCACTGTTTTATCTTCTTCATTATTATTTTTCATTACCTACACATCCTTTTTTTAAATTTAATAATTTACTTGCCAATTCAATTTCTTCATTCGCATCCATTGAATTAGCAATTTTTGCTTTTAACTCCCTTATTTCTTCTTTTACCATTTCCATTTTAGCAACCTGAATAAACTCATCAAAAGCTGTTCTATCAAAATCAATTATCTTATTCTTTCTTATTATTTCCATTGCATCATCATATATGTAATCTTTTGTACTAATAAAAGAAATAAAAGAACTAAGATTAATCTCTTTTGCTTCTTCATAGAAATAAATAATTTCATTAGCTAAATTTCGATATTTCTTTTCTTTAAAATATCCTAACTCTTTTTTAAATATTTCAATAAAATTGCCATCATTCATCATAAAATAAATAATATTTTGGCAAGCTTTATCATACTTCGAAAGTTTTGTTTTGGCAAGTGTTTTTGGTGGAGATTCCACTATTTTTTTAGTTTCAACCTTCTTTAATTCCCCATGAAGCAAATCAAGAGAAACATGATAATCTTCACTAATTTTTTTTAAAGTAAGTTCTCTAGTAAGCTCATCCGGTATATTTTTTAAATCTTTAATAATTTCTTTAATATAACTTGCTAAATCATCTACCTTTTCTAAATCTTTATCTTTCTTAAAATACTTAAGTTTAAAATCCAAAAATGAAATAGGATTTTTGATATTTTCTTCTAAAGCCTTAACACCATTTTTAATAATATACTCATCTGGGTCTTTTTCACCGCTTAAACGGACAATATAAGGTATCAAATTAGCTTCTTCTAAAATGGTTCCATTCTGATAAGTAGCAATTTCGCCAGCGCTATCATTATCAAACATCAAGATAATTTTGGCTCTCAAGCTTTTAATAATAGCTACTTGTTCTTCTGTAAGGCTTGTCCCCATCAGAGCAACAACGTTTTTAATACCAGAAGCAAACATTCTGATGGCATCCATATTTCCTTCAACCAATATAACTTCCTTTTTTCTCTTAATTTCTTGTTTGGCTCGATGATAATTAAATAATATTTGGCCTTTTTTAAAGATATTCGACTCTTTAGAATTAATATACTTAGCTTGATTTGTATCTTCATAAATTCGGCCAGTAAAACCAACGACATTCCCCTCTAAATCATGAATTGGAAACATAATTCTTCTTTGAAAAACATCATTCACATAGCCATTATTTTGATTTACAAGTCCTAAACGTTCTATCACATCAAGTGAATATTTTTTATTAGTAAGAAGTTTATTTAAAGAATAATTTCCCCCTAAAGCTAAACCTAAATCAAATTCTTTAATGACATCTTCATCTAAATTCCGAACTCGCAAATATTTTTTAGCTTTCATTCCTTCCTTACTATTTAAATTATTTTGATAAAATTTTAAAGCTAAATTCATAATTTCGTATTCTTGCTCGTTATTTTTAGGCTTTTCTTTTTTTATTGTTCCATGAAATGGAATTCCACATTTATCTGCAACGATTTTAACGGCCTCTAAAAATTTTACATTTTCATATTCACTTACAAAGGTAAAAACGTTGCCGGCGGCTCCGCAAGAAAAGCATTTATAAATCTGTTTTTCCTCTGAAACACTCATACTTGGAGAATGGTCTTCGTGAAAAGGACAAACGCCAAAATAATTTTTACCTTTTTGCGTAAGTGGAACATAACTAGAAATGATATCAACGATATTGGCACTTTTTCGAATACGCTCTATTTCAGCATCAGTAACCATATCATCACCCCTCTAATTTGCGCTTCTAAATATATTTATTACCCATACCCCCTTAAAATCCTTTAAAAAAATGCAAATTTCTTTCAAAAACTTGCATTTTTATTCTTTTTTATAAACTTTTTGACTCTTTTAGCACTCCATAATAGATGGTTTGCGTATTACTATTTCCTTTGGTACAAGTAATAAGAGTAATCATTTGGGGGTAATCTTCTTTTAAATAAAGAACACCAGTTTTTTCTTGTTCCTCAATATCTACAATTTCATAAATCCATTTTACTCCTTGATAATAAAGGGTAATTAAATCACTTTCTTCTAATAAATATAAGTCTTTAAAAAAAGCATTTTTTCCATTTCCGGAATGAGCTGCTAAAATAATGTTACTTTCTTTACTTCCCGGAAAAGTACTCATTTTATGAACTAAAACATTCTTATCCACATGATTTTCTTTCGAATAAGCTGGAAAAAGTTCTCTTTTTAAATGAATTTCGTTAATTTCTAATATAGCAAAATAATCTTGCTTTTCCTCTTTTTCTTCTAATACTTCTATATATTTGTTTTCATCTACTTTGGCTTTGGTAAAATGAAGGGTAGGAACAAGAACACCAACTAAAATTAGAGCAATTCCCAAAAACTTAATGTTTCTTATCATGGCGATACAAAGCTACCCCTCCGAATAGAGAAACACTAGTAAAGAGAATAATGCCTAAAAGTTCATTAACACTTGTTTTGGGAACTTCAATTTTTAAGCGATTTGTAATTTTTAAATTACTCAAAACATTATTTTGGATATTTACTTCCATAAAACCATTTAATAATTCATAATTAGCAGGGGCATTTAATTCTTTAATATAATAAAGCCCAGCTAAAAGATTAGAAATGGTAATCATGCCATTCTCATCCGTTTCATACTCGCTAATTAACTCTTTATCTTGATTATAAAGGCCAAACAAAACTCCCTGTAATGGTTTTAGATTATCATAATCTAACTTTTCGATTTGCAATACACCATTTTGTAACTGGTTCGTTATTTCTAACTCTATTGCTTCTTCACTTAAAATAGCAAAAGATATTTTTTCTTCTAAAATTTGATAACCATCTGGCGCTTCTACTTCAATTAACTCATAGTTTCCATATGGTATATTAGTAATAGATAATATTCCCTCTTTCGTTTTAAAAATAACATTTCCATCAACTTCAAAAAACTCATTTGTATCCGTATTATATATTTTAAAAGAAGCTTCACTATCAATCAGTTCTTTGGTATCAGAATCTTTCTTTTCTATTAGTAAGGAACCCACTATTTGAGGATTTCTAATAATTAAATTAGAAGCTGTATCTTCCCCTACAATTAAGGTAATATCTTCAGCTAAATGATAGCCTTCGGTTGAAGTAATTTGTTTTAATGTGTACTTTCCATAAGGTAATACTAAAGTAAATTTACCATATTCATTAGTTATAAATTCTGTATATAAATCTCCGTTTTTATCATAAACTTGAAATTTAGCATTTTTTTCTAATTCTAAATTACCATCTATATCTTCTAAATATTTTTCAATTACAATTTCTTTTTTGATTAGCTTATCGGTTGATTCTAATACGATATCATCTTGAGTAACTTCAAAATAAATTTTTTCATCATTTACTTCATATCCATAAGGAGCTGCTATTTCTTGTAAATAATATTTTCCTAAATGAATTTCCTCTAAATAAGCTATTCCATCTTCATTGGTTTCAATTGTTTGGTAATGAACTCCATCTTCATAATATATTCCATATTTTGCACCTGCTAAAGAAAGTAAAGAATCTTCATTTCCCTTTTTTGTTAAAGTTAAAGTAGGAAAATCAACATTAAACTTCAGTTGTTTATAGGGCCTAGAAATAATCCCTTTAGCCATTACACTTTGATTTGATGGACTATAAAAAATTCTTGGTGTCTTTAATTTATCTAAGTGGCGCCAAAATCCAACTGTTTGATATCCGGGGTCTAAAAAAGTAAGGGTTACCTCATTTCCTTCTCTTTTTACTTCAACATTGGTATAATCCATTTCAAAGGCATCTAAAATGCCATACTCATCTATAAATGTTAATGTATCGCCAAGTTCTACATCAATAATCTCATCTTGTTCTAAAAAAGAAGGCATTAAATTGTGATGGTCGACATCAAATTGAATTGTATCTATTTCTTCTTGTAATAAATCTATTTTCTGGTTATTACTATCAACAAAATAAATTTCGCCGGTATCTTTCAGCAAATAATCCCAAATGATAAATTGAGTTGCTGCATACCATTTAATGTCAGTCCGGTCTTGATACCCATACCCATAATAGGCAATAGTTCGAAGATAATTCCATTCATCTTCGGTAATTCCTAAATCTTCCGGAATCATATCTAAATATTGATAAGCTCCAAAAATACCATCTCTTAAAACAACCCCGGGTTCAATGCAATAAACATGTTCCCCTGTTGTTTGATTGATAATCTCATACATATTTTTATATTTTTCCACCGTTGGCGTTTTAAGATAAAGACGGATATCTGGAATTACATCACCTAAATAAATATAACTTTCTTCCGCCAAAACATTATGATTCACTAAGAAAAAAGTCAAAAAACAGAATAATAATTTTAATATTTTTTTCATTTCAATCCTTTTCTAGACCAAAAGAAAACTCGCAAAAAATACTCCTTATTCAAGAAATAAGAATTTTTTACGAGTGAATGAAATTACTATAGCATAAAACTTTAAGCTTGTAAACGCTTTTTAGGAATAATTTTATCAAAAATAGGAAAAAAGAGGCTAACAAAGAGAATAACAAGATAAGGCGCTTCATAAATTGGTACCAAAATACTTAATAGCGCTGTAAATAAGCCAATTACTAGCCCATAAATTATTTTGCCCATCTTGGTATAGGGACTAACATATAAATCAGTACCAACAAAAACAAACGCAAAATAAAGAGAACCATTTAATAAATTTTCTAAATAAATTTCATTTTTGGTAATAAAAAACAAAAGAATGAAAACAATAAAAGCACTAAAACTAGATGCAATAGGAATTACTTTTTTATAAAATTTATTAAAACTTAAAATTAAAAAGGCAAGGAGACAGAAAAACAAACTATTACTAGCAAGTCCACCTACTCCATATCCAATAAAAATATCCAAATAATTATAATTAAAAGCTTCTATTTTCTCAGCAACATTCATATAAGAATAACTATTTAAAAGTAATGCTAAAATTAATAAAATTCTTGTAGAAGCAAGAAGATTAAACTCTTTTTTCTTTTGTAAAAAACTAGCTATAAATAAGGATACAAATAAAACAATAGGATAAAGTAACATATTCGTGTTAATAGAAATCGTACAAGCTAAAATTAAAGCATATAAAACATATTCTCGTTTATCACTCTTGTTTAGATGGGCTACTAAAAAACCAACTAGCACACTTATAATATAAAAATAAAGAGGAATAAACATATCGATAAAAGAAATAAGTTTATTTTGATATAATAAAATGCCATTCTTATAAAAACTAAATAAAAGAAGTGGTATAAGAGCAATAAAATATGTTTTTACTAAACTATTTTTATCTTTACCATAATGTAAATAAGGAAGTTTATTCATGACTTTCTCCTTTCAAATAAGTATTAAAATTAATATACACAGGACATATATATGAACATAAACCACAATTTATACATTCTTTTTTTATTAAACTCGCATATTTTGGATTTTTAAGGAGAACTGGATTTAAATGCACAGGACATATATCGCTACATAATCCACATCTAAGACATTTTCCTTCTTTTTTCTCTTCTCTTTTTTTCATAATAATTAAACTATTTAAATTAGGCGTTACAACAAAAGAATTTAAATTAATTGCTTCCCCTTGCATGAGGCCATTTGCAAAATATAAAACGTCATCTTCTGTAATTTCTACTAATTCTTTCATTACTAAAGCAAGGGGTGTGCCAATTTTTACTTGAACAACAATGGGATTTTTTACCACATCTCCACTAATTGTCATAAGCATATCTCTTTTGCTTCTTCCTCTTTTAAGATAATTATAAATATCGTAAAACTCGCTTGCAGCAACTACTGAAGTTTCTTCCATATTTAAATTAAGATAAGAAGTTAAAAATGAAGGTCTACCAAGCAAATACAAGTCCGGAACAACTTTTAAAATAATATTTGGATACATGCCAAGGTCGCTCATAAGTTTACTTACATTCTCACTACTACTTGCTTTCAAACATACATAAATATTTTCTAAAGAAAATAAACTTGTAATTTCATCTAATAGTTCTAAGAAAACATCATAGTACAAAAACAAATAGAAATTCTCGGTTGAAACATAAACTTCATCATCTATCGCATTTAAAACTAAATTTTTCTTTCCCTTTAAATTTAGAATATTTAAAACACTTTCTTGATTAAGTTTCTTTTTCCCTCCCGCTTCTTTTCGATTTCTTTCTTCAAAATCATTTGCAATTTCTAGATAATAATCTGCATCTTGAAGTGAATTTAATTTTTTTAAACCACTCACTACCCCGGAAACAGGACTAGTAATCCCTGTAATTACTTCATCCCCTATTTTAACCAAATCATTCTTATGAACTAAAATGGTATTATTTTTTAAAATAGGAAGATAAACATAATCTGGTTTTAAAAAACTCTCTAATTTACTCGAAACTAAAATATTTTCATCTTTTTTAAGTTCGATTAACTTCTGCATCCTATCACCTACTTATTTGTCTTTTCCTCATCTTTTTCTTTTAAATATTCTTGCAAACGAATTGCAGTTGCTTCTGGAATAATTCGGCTTAACTCTTCAATACTCGCATTTTTAATTTTAATAACACTACCAAATTCTTTAATAAGAGCTTTCTTTCTTTTGGAACCAATCCCTTCAATGTTGTCTAAAATACTTCCAATCGCACCTTTGCTTCGAATCGTTCTATGATAACTAATGGTATATCTGTGAACTTCGTCTTGCATTCTCGTTAAATAATGGAATACACTACTGGTTTTATCAAGAGGGATTGTTCGATAATCTAGGGAATCAACTAAATCATTCGTTCTATGCTTATCATTTTTTCTTAGACCACATACTCTAATATTAAGATTTAAACTTTGCAATATTTCTAGGCAAGCATTCATTTGATTAATACCACCATCGACAATAATTAAATCTGGAAGTTCTAATTTATCGACTAAAGCCCGGTAATATCTTCTATAAATGACTTCTTGCATCGTATGATAATCATCATTTTTCTCTAAGCTAATTTTATATTTCCGATATTCCTTTTTAGCCGGACGTCCATTTTTAAATACGACCATACAACTAACAGTAAAAGAACCAAATAAATTCGAGTTATCAAATAAATCAATTCTATCTAATTTTTTTAGGCCCAATAATTCTCTTAACTCATCATTCGCTTTCTCGGTTTTCTCTTCATCACAAACAATAATTTCCAGTTCATTTTCCAAATTAATTTGCGCATTTTTAGAAGCCATATCAACTAAATTCTTTTTCTTACCCTTAAGAGGTACGACAAAACTAGTATTAATAATCTCACTTAAAATACTAGTATTTACATCGCTAGTACAGAGTATTTCTTTAGGTACTTCATGTCTACTATAAAAATTCATGAGATAAGTATCTAATTCATCCTCTAAATCACTAACAACCGGGAAGATATCAGAGTGTCCTCCAACCATTCTCCCATT
>CALWAA010000027.1 GCA_944372725.1 uncultured Bacilli bacterium
AGGAGTGAAAAGAAATGATTTGTTTTAAAAATGTATCAAAATCTTTTGGAAATAAAAAGATTTTAGACAATATTAATATTGAAATCGAAAAAAATAAAATTACTTGTTTAATCGGAGAAAGTGGATGTGGAAAGACTACTTTATTAAAGATGATTAATCGCCTAAACGAACCAACTTCAGGAACAATCACCATTAATGGGAGAAATATTTTAAAACAAGACCCTATTAAACTAAGAAGAAGTATTGGTTATGTCATCCAACAAACTGGACTATTTCCACATATGACCATAGAAGAAAATATTGAAATTATTCCTCGAATTGAAAAAGTACCAAAAACAACAATGGAAAAGAAAACATTAGAATTAATGAACATGATTGACCTAAATCCAAGTGAGTATTTAAAAAGATATCCAAGTGAATTATCGGGAGGGCAACAACAAAGAATTGGTATCGCTAGAGCATTTGCAACAGACCCTAACATTATTTTAATGGATGAACCATTTAGTGCCTTAGACCCAGTAACCAGATTGTCTTTACAAGATGAGTTAATAAAAATTCAAAATAAGCACAAAAAAACGATTGTCTTTGTAACACATGATATGGATGAAGCAATTAAACTAGCAGATAAAATCGCTATATTAGAAAGTGGTCATATCATCCAATATGATACACCAGAAATGATTTTAAAAGCTCCAGCGAATGATTATGTAAAAGAATTTGTAGGTACCAAAAGAATATGGTCATCCCCAGAATTAATAAAGGTAGAAGATATTATGATTACTCATCCAGTAACGTGTAGCCCTGAATATTCTATTTTTTACTGCTTAAATAAAATGCGCATGATGAAAGTAGATACTCTAATGGTAGTAGATGAAAATAATGTTTTATTAGGAATTCTTTATGCTTCCAATATAGCGGGTATTACCGATTATGATAAAAAAGCCCAAGACTTTATCGAAAAAGATTTTCTAGCTACTCATCCTCAAGATTCTATTATTGATTTAGTTGGTCTAATTAATGAACAAAAAATAACAACGATGCCAGTAATAGACAAAAAAGGAAAATTAAAAGGACTAATTACTAGAAGTACACTTTTAACATACATGAGTAAACAATTTTTGAAAGATGGTGAAGAATAGTGACATTTTTAAACTATATACTTTCTAATTCATCCGAAATAATAGATCTTCTAATCGAACATATCAAATTGACGTCATTATCTGTTTTAATAGCTATTTTAATTGGTATACCCATAGGAATATTAATTTGTTATGTTAAAAAATTAGAACGACCAATTTTAGCTTTTGCTAATGTTTTACAGGCAATTCCCTCTATGGCTTTACTTGGCTTTACCATACCATTTTTAGGAATTGGAACTATTCCAGCCATTTTAATGGTAGTTCTATATTCTTTATTACCAATTATAAAAAATACATATACTGGAATTGCTAACATAAATCCGCAAATGATAGAAGCAGCAACCGGAATAGGATTAACTAAATGGCAAATACTAACAAAAGTCCAAATTCCTCTAGCTTTACCAGTAATTATGAGTGGAATTCGTATTTCAGCAGTTAGTGCGGTAGGCTTAATGACTCTAGCAGCATTTTGTGGAGCCGGAGGTCTAGGATATCTAGTATATTCAGGAATTCGCTCAATTAATAATTACCAAATATTATCCGGAGCGATTCCAGCCTGTTTATTAGCTTTATTTATTGACTATGTGCTAGGAATTATTGAAAATTTAGTTACTCCTAAATATAATAAAGATAAAACCAAAAAAGGCTTTTTTAAAAGGGAAAAAACGCAAAAAATAATTCTAATAATAGTAGGTATATTACTTATTGTACTCTTAATATTCCCAATGTTTTTTCAAGGAAAAAATGATAGAGAAATAACCATAGGAAGTATGGATTTTACGGAACAAGAAATATTATCTTATATGATAAAAGATTTAATTGAAGATCGAACAGATATTAGTGTAAAACAAAAATTATCTCTTGGTTCATCCAGTATTGTTTTATCAGCAATAAAACAAGATGACATTGATTTATACGTAGATTATACCGGAACAATTTATGGAAGTGTCCTAAAAAAAGAACCGAATACAAACGTAGAAGAAGTATATCAAATATCAAAACAAGAAATGAAAGAAAAGTATGATTTAAATGTGTTAAATGACCTAAATTTTAACAATACATATACTTTAGCCGTAACCAAAGAAACGCAGCAAAAATACAATTTAAAAACAATTAGCGATTTAAGTGCGGTATCTAATGAATTAATCTTTTCACCAACCTTAGTATTTATGGAAAGAAAGGATTGTTGGTTAGGTTTAAAAGAAGCTTATCCATTCGCATTTAAAGATATTATTGCCCTAGATGGAGCACCAAGATATTTAGCTCTAATAAATAAGGAAAGTGATGTAATCGATGCTTATTCAACCGATGGCTTATTAAAAAAATATGATTTAGTTGTTTTAGAAGATGACAAAAACTTCTTTTTACCTTATCAAGCCATTCCAATCGCTAATAATCGTATTTTAGAAGAATTCCCAGAAATCATTCCTTTATTAGAAGAATTAAGTCATTATTTAAATGATAATGTAATGAGAGAATTAAATTATTTAGTGGATGAAGAAAAATGGCAACCAAGAGAAGTAGCTTCAAACTTTTTAAAACAACATAATCTGCTTCATAATTAAACATATAAAAACACATCTTTTGATGTGTTATTTTTCCATAGTTCTAGCTTCTCTAGCACTGATTCTTACTTTAGTTCCATTAATAGTCTTTTTTTGAATATTAGGTTTTTGTTTCATTTTAGTTGCATTAAGTGCATGACTTCTTTTATTCCCTGTTAAAGGTTTCTTTGTTGTAACTTTCTTAGCCATTTTGCCACCTCCATAAATTTCTTACTTAAAAACTTTAACATATTATATGCGAAAAGTCAATGTAAGAATGAATTTAAGGGCAAAAATCCACTATTTTCGTATTTACACTAATATTTATATATGCTATACTTTAAACAATAGTAGGTGTGCATATGAAAAGAATCCTCTTTTTTCTTGTCATTTTTCTTTTAATATCTTTGCTTGTTTTTGAAACGATTTTTATCTTCCAAAATCAAAGTGAAAGTATAATAGAAATACCTACAAATCATACCAATATTGAACCGGAAAAATATTATAATATTGAAGAATTCACTATTTTAAATCCTAATATATATTTAGCGATAAATGATACCGAAAGAGTACGCTATATTCTAAAAGTAGATAGCAATTATGATGAAAAATTAACCTTTCATAGCACTAATCCTAGTGTAGCTAGTGTAGATAATTATGGGAATATTACAAGTAATTCTTCCGGTACAACGAATATTGAAGTAAAAATTAAAGATGAAACAAAGATTGTCCAAGTAACTGTAACCGATTTAATTATAAAAAAACCATCTACACCGAATGCAAGTAAAACCATTTTGACATGTGGGCTTTATACAGAAGAAGAAAATAATTTACTAGACGAAATATTAAAAAGTAGAGTAAATGATGCTGGTGAAAGTACTAGAGCCGGTGTTGTAGCTGCCGCTCGTTTTATTACTTTAGAGTTTCCTTATCGTTTAAGTTATTTTTCAGAAAATGGAAGAGTAACAACTTATGGGAATACAACTTATGTCGATGGAGAGGGAAGATATTATCATAAAGGCTTATATCTTCACAAATCTCGTACCAGTAATATAACTAAAAGTATGTATGGACCAAATCCTTGGGGATGTTATATATATTCTGTTCCAAGCGAGGGAAAAAGAAAGAACGGCTTTGATTGCAGTGGTTTTGTAGCCTGGATTCTTCTAAATGGTGGTTTTAACCCTGGAGATATTGGTGCCGGTATTTCGGTTGTACCAGACATGACTGATTTAGGTAGTAAAAAAAGACTAAAAACATCTCTAGAAAATAGTGAATTAAAAGCAGGTGACTTACTGAGTGGGATAGGAAGTAATGGTGGCCATATTGCCATGATTATTGGTATCAAAGATGGCAAATATTTTGTTGCCGAAAGCTTATGGGGAAATTATGCTTATGGAGTAATTGCTAGGACGTATTCGCTTGAAAGTTTGCAAAATAATTTTTACTGGCACATTGATATGGATGAGTATTATAAAAATGATGGCAATTACACGGAATATTGGTTGTAGAAATTATTAATTTAATTTCTACTTTTTATTTCAAAAAAAGCATAATAACAAATAAAATTCATACAATTTTTTAGGAGATGATGAAAGTGAATTGTAAAATACCATTTACAAAAGATATTGATTTTGAAAAAAAGGTAAGCGAAATAACATCAATTAGCCTAGAACATGAAACCAAGGTAGAAGAGGGAGTTTTAAAGGGAAATTTTATTGTATCCGGTGATTTTAAAAGCCATGAAGTAAGTATCAATAAAGAACCATTTTCTTATATATTACCCTTTGAAATTGATTTAGCAGAGGACATAGACCCAGATACAATTGAATTTATGATTGAAGACTTTACTTATGAAATAGTAGATAACAGCATCTTAAGAGTAAACATTGATTTTAATGTAATTGCTAGTCTAAAAGAGAATGTAGAAGTAGAAGAAGAGGAAGAACCATTATTTCAAGATGTTAGTGCTGCCTTTTTAGACGAAGATTTAGACCAAAACAATCGTGAAGAAAAGGAAGAGGCAAAAGAAGAAGTTAAACAAGAAGAAAGAGAAAGTGAAGATACCATTATCAAAAATATCAAAAGTGATGGCAATGAATATGCAACTTATCACATTCATATGGTAAGTGATGGGGAAAGTGTGGAAACAATTTGTACAATGTATAATTCAAATGTAAATATACTACAAGACTATAATGATTTATCCAATATCACAGCAGGTGATAAGTTAATTATTCCGGAAGCAAATGAATAATGCTCTTGAAGTATTAAAAAGAGAATTTAAGCCTTATCGTTTAACCAAAAAGAAAAATGTAACTATTATTGATTCTACCAGTGGTACTTTTGTTGTAAAAGAAAAGAAAGATAATAAAGTGGCAGAGGCCTACTCTTACTTAATGAGCCGTAACTTTGACTATTTTCCAAAATTAGCTTTAGATGAACGGATAGATGCAAACGTATTTGAATATGTAGAGGATATACCCATGCCTAAAGAACAAAAAGCGATAGACATGATTGATTTAGTAGCTCTCCTTCACAATAAAACCACTTATTATAAAGAAGTAACAGAAGATAAATATAAAGAAATATACGAGAATTTAAAAGATAATATTTTATATGCTGAAAATTATTATAATTTCTTATATGAAAAATTACTGGAAGAAGTGTATCCCTCTCCAAGCCATTATCTTTTAATGCGAAATATTTACAAGATATTTGAAGCTATTGATTTTTGTAATAAAGAGTTAGATGAATGGTTCCTACACACCAAAGAAGAACAAAAAACACGGGTAGCTTTCATTCATAATAATTTAGAAACAGACCATTTTATTAAAAACAATCGCGAATATTTAATCAGTTGGGAAAAATCCAAAATAGATTCACCAGTCTTAGATTTAATTGGTTTTTATGAACATGAATATATGAATTTAAATTTTGAACCCATTTTAGAGAGATATTTTAGAAATTACCCTCTAAATCCCAGTGAAAAACACTTATTTTTCATTGTTATAAGTATTCCTCCTATTATAAATTTAGAGGGAAGAGAAATAAATGTCACCAAAGAAATAAGAAAAAAACTAGATTACATGTTTAAAACAGAAAATCTAGTTAAAAAGCTAATCCCTCCTAACACCGAGGATAAATAATTCGAAACAAAAGCCAAAATAAAATAAAAACTTCAACCAGTAAAATAAAGATATTAAAACGAAAAGGCAAAATAAGAGTAATAATAATTTGATATAAAATTAAAATACATAAGCAAAAAATTGCCAGTATTGTAAAAAATCCTCCTCCAGGTCCTCTTGGATACATATATATCACCTATTTTATTTTATGATGAGTAGAAAAAAAGAGTTAAAATTAAAATTGGCAAAAATTGTCGAACGCTTTTTCTTGATTATTACTGAGAGTAAATATATAATATAAATGTACAGAAATTTTCTGTGCAATAAAGCACTTGGCCAAATTTCCAAACTCTCTTTTGGCTTATATGCCCTCGGGGTCAAGTGCTTTTTTTAATGGAAAAGAAAAAGAAAAAGAAAACAGCCCTTTTGATTAATACAATTCAAGGCCTTACAAATACCTTAAATGCAGCCATCTACAAATATTTTATCAAAAGAAAGTAAATAAAATGTAAACGGGTTTACAAAATTTGATAATTGTTTTTTACAATTGAACTTGGTATAATAGATTAGGTGAATAATATGAGGGAAGAGTACTTTGTGAACATTGCTTTTGAAAACTCAATCAAATTATATATTGAAAACAGCAATAATAAAGACAGCATTATTTATAATTCTTCTCTTGTCGTAGTTATTCGCATCCTTGCTTTAATTTATGGAAAATTAGATATTTTAAATCCATATTATTTAAAGAACAGTATTGTTTTTATGAATAATTTAGGAAAATATGGCGTTAGCAAATCGGAAATAGCCTTATTTAAAGATGATTTCTTAAGATTTTATGAATTTGAAGTAGAAAACAAAAAACGAAAAATAAAATTAAAAAATCCATATTTCATAAATATGCAAAAATACTTAGTTGACATGTTTGTCGCTAAGAAAAAAAGTGATACTATCTCACTTACGGAAGAAGAAACATTTTTAGATTTAATTTATTCATCGCATACAACCAATCCATATCGCTACTCATATGGATACTTAAATAGTGATGACTTAAATTTTATTGAAAAATATTATTATTCCAAATTAAATGAAATGGATGTAACAAGAGAAATCGCTTTAGATAAAACCATTAGTGGAAATCTAAATTTAGAAGCATTAAACCTATTAGGACTAAATTTATCTAATTTAAAAAATATGAGCAATGAAGAAATAAATAAAGCTCAGAATAAAGCATATGAATATTTTGAAGTAGATGCTGAAAGTGTAAATAGAGAACGAGATTTAAACAAAGCTGTAGATTATTACAAATTATATGGTAAAAAAATAACAACAGGAAATGGTTATGTGGATATTTTATTACTAATGAGTGTCATTGTTACATCTCTAAGTGTCATATCTATTATTATTTTCAGTATTATTTAAGGAGGGTTTATGGAAGTAATTACAATTAATAATCGTAAGTATCAAGTATTAAATAATTATAAAGATGCTATTAATATTAGTGAATTAGAAGAAAAAATAACGGAATATTTTGATGATTTCGATTATATAGTTGGTGATATCGCCTATGGTAAATTAAGATTAAAAGGATTTAATAGTAAAACTAATAAAAATTTTAAAGATTTAAATGATGTCGATAAAGTGGAAGATTATATCAAACAAAATTGTGCTTATGGATGTCGTTGGTTTATGATTAGTGAAATAAAGAATTGAATGAAAAGCAATCATTTGATATAATATAAAAAGAATAGAGAGGGATTATATGGCAAAAGTAAATATTACAAAACCTACAGGAAGTGTAGAAAGTTTAAATATTTTAAGTGCTTTTAAAGCTGAAAATAACATATATGTAGTATTAGATGGTGAAAAAATGGGGTCTATGGGACTTCCTATTATCTATGTATGTAAATATACTAATAAATTAGAAAAAATTAATGATGCAAACGAATGGCAAAGTGTCAAAAATTATTTAAAAGGAATAATTAGTGGCACGAATTTTGAATACGTAAAAATAGGGGATAACATAACAGCCGATGAGGCTTATTATACGCCTCTTACTTTACCTCAAAGTTCATTTGAAGCTATTAAAACTCGTTATGTTATAAAAGAGGTAAGCACGGAAAATGAAATAACTCAAGCACCAGCCTCATCTGAAATCTCACCAGTAATGCCAAGTGCAAGTACAGTAAGTAATGCTACAGTAAATGTAAGCCCAGTAACTCCAGCGGAATCAGAACAAGAATCGGTAATGAATTTAATTGATGATGCTTATAAAGTAAAAGCGTCTCCCGTTGCACCTGCTCCTGCGCCATCACCGGTTGCCCAACCGACAATTGCTACTCCAAATCAACCAGCAAATAGTATTCCTGTAACCCCCCAAACTGTAGTAGCGCCAAGTATTCCTGCGGCTCCTATAGCAGAACCAAAAGTTACGTCTAGTGAACCAATAAATAATGTTGTCGAAGCAACCTCTAATAAAATGAATTTTGATAATGATAAAGAAACATTCTTAAAGGCTTGTGAAAACATGTTTGATGCCTTAATTTCTAAATATCAAAAAGAATTGAGTGCACTTGATGCTAAAGAAAAAGAATTAGAGCGAAAAGAAGCAGAAATAAACGCTAAATTAAAAGATGCAAGTGAACATCTAGCCAATGCTGAAGCCAGAGAACAAGTAGCAAACATTGCCCATGATAACGCCCAGAGGGTAATGGACTTAAATAATTTTATGCCCGTAAATCCTAATAATAATCAAAGCTGATGTATTAAAACATCAGTTTTTTCATACATTTAATTAAGTGATGAAGATGAAAGATATTATTAATTATTACTATAATTTTAATATTGATAGTGTAGAAGATTGGGATTCTATTTTTATTTTCACTTACAAGAAAGAAAAATTTTATTTTGTTCCCTTTAAAAGAACTGAAAGAGAATTAATCGATTTAGTAGAAATAACAAAAGAATTAAAAGCAAGAGGATTAGAATGTCATGATTTAATTTTAAATAAATTTGGAAAATTAATTACAAATGTATATGAAACAAACTATATCTTATTAAAACCAATAGGGGATATTTATGAAGAATATGATATCAAAGATATGTTAAAAATAAATAACAATCTCATTTTAACTCCTCATAAAAGTAATTTATATCGTAATTCATGGTCGAAACTATGGAGTGATAAAATTGATTATTTTGAATATCAAATCCATGAACTTGGTAAAAGTCATGAAATTATATTAGATAGTTTTAGTTACTATATTGGCCTAGGTGAAAATGCCATAAGTTATGTCAATAATGCTAGTCTAAAATATCAAAAAGCATCAAATGACCGCATATGCTTATCACACCGAAGAATTAAATATCCTAATTACAAATTAAATTTTCTAAATCCCTTAAGTTTTATTTTTGATTTAGAAGTTAGAGATATCGCTGAATATATAAAAAGTGCTTTTTTTGCTGGTGCTGATGCCTTAAGTTATTTAAAAGAAACATTAAGGATAGCTAAATTTTCTATATATAGCTTAGAGCTATTATATGCAAGATTGTTATATCCATCTTACTATTTTGATATTTATGAAGCTATCATGAATGATTTAGAGAGTGAAGAAAAATTAATTCCCATAATAGAAAAAGCAGATGAATATGAAGACTTTTTACGTGATGCTTATTTAGAAATAAACAAATATGCCCCAATTGAAGGAATCGATTGGCTAATAAAGAACATAAGAATTAACTTACATTAATTCGCCTAACCTCACGGTTAGTTTTTTTCTGCTGTATTTTTCGTACATCACAGACCATTTTTCCGAGAGTCGCTCCCGTACTTATTTTATATTTCTATTTTAATCTAATTGTTGTAATATTTCAATCCCTCATTTAATATATTAATACTCGCATTGTAATCTCGCTCTATTTCTAAACCACATTTACTACATTTTAATTCTCTTACTCCTATATCTTTCATTTCTTCATTCTTTTTTCCACATCTACTACATATTTGTGATGATGGATAAAATTGGACTTATGTCAAGTTTTTAGACACATTTTTATGGACAAATTATTAATCCGTATTTAAATTTATTCCAATTTGCT
>CALWAA010000028.1 GCA_944372725.1 uncultured Bacilli bacterium
CTTGTAAATATTTTATCAAAAATTCCCAAATTAGCAGATTTGCTGGGACAAAAGAACCCATTTGCGCCATAATAATAATGATTGCCAGTTCTCGCATATAAGTTGATTTACCACTCATATTAGGGCCAGTGATAAGTAAAATATCCGTTGTTGAATCCATTAAAACATCATTCGGAACATAAGCATCTTTGCTTACTTTTTCAATGACTGGATGTCTACCTTCGATAATTTCTATTTTATTTTCATCATTTAGTATTGGTTTTACTAAATTATACTCATCACTACAAACAGCAAGACTAATTAAAGCATCAATTTCACTAATGACATCAGCTGTTTTCTTAATTTCTAATACTTCATCTTTAATTCGATTTCTAATTTCATTAAATAGTTCGTATTCAAGTTCAAATATTTTTTCTTCTGCATTTAATATTAAAGCTTCTTTTTCTTTTAGCTCTGGGGAAATATAACGTTCATAATTGGTAAGAGTTTGCCTGCGTTCCCAACCCCAAGCTTCACTTACATTTTCTACCTGTCCTTTAGATACTTCAATATAATAACCAAATACTTTATTAAAACCTACTTTTAAATTTTTAATACCTGTACTTTCCTTTAATTTAGCTTCAAATTCAGCGATAAAATCTTTGCCACCAGAACGAATACTTTTTAGTTCATCCAGCTCTTTATTATAACCATCTTTGATTAAGTATCCTTCTCTAACGCTAATTGGTGGATTTTCATAAATACTTTTTTCTAACAAATGATATAATTCATCATGAGTATTTAAAGTGTATTCTAAATGAATTTCTTTTAAAATATCACTAACTCTTGGTAAAACATTCAAAGAGTTTTTTATTTGTAATAAATCTCTCGCATTTAAATTTCCACAAATTACTTTGGCACATAATCTTTCCAAGTCATATACTTGATATAAAAGATTACGAAGTTCATCAGTCTCCATAAAATTCGTATTAAAAATTTCTATTTTATGATAGCGGGCTAATATTTCTTCTTTATTTCTTAAAGGATTTAAAAGCCATGACTTTAACTTTCTCGAACCCATCGCTGTTTTCGTTTTATCAAGTAGCCACAAAAGAGAGTAAGTTCGTTCTTTTAATCTTAATGTTTCCACTAACTCTAAATTACGTACCGTATGAATATCCATTTCTAAATAATCATTTTTATTGACGATTTCTACACTTGAAATATGATGTAAATCTTTTAATTCTTTTACTACTAAATAATAAAGAAGATGTCTAATCCCTTGCTTTACTCTAGAATCACTTACCGAATTAATTAATTCCTCATACCCTTCTGTTAAATATTCACTACTAATAGATACTTCAATTCCATAAGTATTTTTTAAAAGATGAATAAACTCAGCATCCAAATTATTTTCTAAAATAACTTCTTTAATCCCCAAATGTAATATTTCATTTATTAAATTTTCTTTATGATGAGAAATACTTAAGCTTTTTAACTCACCTGTTGAAATATCAGCATAAGTAATGAGATACAAATAATTTAAATCAAGAACACTTGCAATATAATTATTATCATGTTCGTTTAAACTTTCTAAATTAACAACACTACCTTTAGAAATTACATCAACAACGCCACGTTTTACCGTACCTTTTACTGTCTTAGGGTCTTCCAGTTGTTCACATATAGCAATTTTATAACCCTTTTCTACTAATTTTTCAATATAAGGGGTAACACTATGATAGGGAACACCACACATTGGAACTCGCTCTTTTAATCCAGCATTCTTTCCTGTTAAAGTAAGCTCTAATTCTCTTGAAGCGGTTATTCCATCTTCAAAAAAAAGCTCATAAAAATCTCCTAAACGATAAAACAAGAGTTCATCCGGATGCTCATCCTTAATTTCCATATACTGTTTCATCATTGGACTAAGTTCTTCTCTATTTACGTCATTTCTATTCATTTTACTGCCTCTTTTACTACTAACCTATTATATCATTTACATTCTTTTTTGCAAAGAAAAAATGTAAGTTATTTTCTTAAACTTACATTTGCTTCATTTTCTAAATACTTTTCCGCTTTTTTACTTAAAATAAGTTTACTATCTTCTTTGGAAGAATCCTCATAAGTAAAATACCCTTCATCTAAATAGCCATAAGGATGTCTAAGTTTCGTAATATATTTTTCTAAATTAATTCCCGGATTATATATATTTTGTTCCAAAAATGCCATTATTTCTGAAAGAGAATATCCATCTTTTGCTTGAGTTAAGAATTCATGTTTCACTTGTTTTTTAAAAGCTTTCGCTTGCTCTTTATCTAAGCATCTTCGATAGCGAATTTTTTGCTTCAAAGAATAATTTTTTAATTTCACTGCAATTAATTGAAGACGATTTTGAATATCAGCTATTCTTTTTTCTTTTTCACTATCCGTTATCGTATAATCGTTAACTACTCGAACAAGCAAAATATGATAATCTCTAGATAATGCTAATAACTGGTCATAATACATTTTCTTTCCTCCATTGCTCCCTTATTCTACCAAAAAGCAGAAATAAAGTCAAAAAAATGTGGGAATTAAAGGATCCCACTAATGAAATTTGAAACTATCCCGCCCATATATAAAAGAAACGAGCAATATAGGCAGGATATAACTATAAATAAATTATAACATAAATAAGCACGATGTCAATATAATTTGTTCCTATAGCCAGCATTTAGACCTGAAAACTAGTTATATATTTCTTAACTCATTAATTTTTTCTTGATAATTTTCGCCTTTGCAGATAAAAGAGCCACTAACAGCGATATCAAGTTCTTTTACTAGCTTAATTGTATCTTTATTGATACCACCATCCATCTCTATTTTAAAGGAAAGATGATTTTCTTCTCGCACCTTTACTAATTCTTGTAAGCGAGCAACAGAATCAAAAATAAACTCTTGTCCTCCTGCACCCGGTTCGACACTCATTAATAAAACCAAATCAACTAAAGATAAATATGGCATCAGTTCATATAAATCCGTATTAGGCTTAATGGATAAACCCACGTGAATTCCGTATTTTCTAATTTCTTCTATTGTTTTTACAATATCTTTCGTTGCTTCCACATGAAAGGTAATGTATTTTGGCTTTAGTTTAGCTAACTCTTCTATATAAATAATGGGGTCAAAAACCATTAAATGAATATCAAGAGGCTTTTTATGTTCTCCTAAAAGTGCTAAAACTTCATCTATGGTAAAATTCTTATGAGGAACAAATCCCCCATCCATTAAATCGACATGAATGTAATCAGCGTCAGTCGCCTCAATCAACCTTATAGTTGCCTCTTTACTATATTTACTACTTAAATAAGAAACCGATATTTCCATAACCTCACCTACTTTATAAAACTACAATAATTTTCATATCTTGATTTTAAAATAATCCCCTTTTCTACTGCCTTTTTAATTTCACAATTTTGTTCCTTCACATGCATACAATTTTTAAACTCACAAGAATATTTTGCAAATTCTCTAAAAGTATCACGAATATCTTCTTTTTCATATCCATTAATATCTAAAGCGGAAAATCCTGGGGTATCAGCGATTAGGGCACCCTTTACTAAATAAATTTGCGTATGACGAGTTGTATGTCTTCCTCTTCCTAAAGCATCACTAATCTCACCCGTTTTCAAATTAAGACTAGGACTAATGAGATTTAAGAATGTTGATTTCCCAGCTCCCGTTTGTCCAGTTAAAACAACTGTTTTATGTTTTAAATAACGAAGTATTTTGGTAAGTTCTAAATTTGTATAAACATGATAACCTAATTTTTTATAATATTTCTTTATTTTTTTAAAATTCTTTAATTCTTCTTTATTTAATAAATCTATTTTCGTAAAACAAAGTACTGGTTCAACTTTTTTTAAAGTAACACTTGTAATTTGTTTATCTAATAAATATAAAGATAAATCGGGCTTTTTTACACTAGTAATAATTAAAGCAACATCCACATTACTAATGCTTGGTCTTTCAAGTTCATTTTTTCTATCTAATATATTTAAAATATAAGAGTTATCTGCATCTATTTCGACCCAATCACCGACAAGAGGAGTAAGCCCACTATTGCGGAACTTACCCCTTGCCTTGCATTCATAAAGTTCATTTTTCACTTTAACAGTGTATGTATCACTAATGTTTTTAACAATCATTCCCGTTAACATAAACCATTCTCACATTCAGGATTTTCTTCACCAGTTTCGCCAGCGGGCTCCTTAGCTACTCTAATTTTAAAAGATTGACCGGCCACAACTCTTTGACCTTCTGGTCTGGATTGATAATAAATGGTATCAGGAGCATACTCACTTGTTTCCACATATTCAATTTCTACTTCTAACTCATAAGTATCAGCAAAATCTTCGACATCATCTACTGTGTATTCGCCATTCGTAAAATCAGGATAATTGGTAACAATATTGGGAATATATAAAGTAATATTAGTACCCTCAGATACTTTTTCACCAGGTTCTATTGATTGGTCAATAATGACACCATCTTCATATTCATCCTCTTCATTTTCTTCAACATCCTGTCTTTCAATAAGAACATACAAGCCTAAAGCTTCCAATCTTCCCTTTACTTCTAAGTAACTTTCACCAGTATAATCCTCTATTTCAATTTGTGTATCACCAATCGAAACATATAACGTAATAGTTGTACCTTCTTTTCGTTCACTGCCTACCGCTGGACTCGTTCTAACAACTCTACCTTCTTCAATTTCAGCAGAAGAAACTTCTCTTTGTTCATCAGATACAACAAATCCGGCATCTTGAAGAGAATCGATGGCTTCACTTACTGTCATATCCGTAACATCAGGAACCTCGATTGATTTTCCTCCCGTAAGCATAGGAATAAAGACAATTAAAGCGGTAATACCTACTACTAAACCTGTAAAAATAAAAGCTAAAATAATTAATAATTTATTTTGTTTTTTCAAATCATCACCTGTTATTTTCTTTGCAATAACCTCATCTTCTTGAGCCTCTTCTTTTTTATTTTCCTTTTGTTCTTTTTTGCTATCTTTCACCATTTTTGCTATCTTAGCATCATCTGTATCCGTTTCGGGATACTTAAAACTAATAATTGGTTCATCACGTCTCGCATCATCTAAGCAAGTTAGTAAGTCATCATGCATTTCTCTAGCATCATTATATCTGTTCTTTGGATTTTTAGCAGTCGCCCTTTTAATAATATTATAAATACTATTTGGAACATTAGGAAGTTTCTCTCTAATATCTGGAATTGGTTCTTTTAAATGTTTAAGGGCTATTTCAACCGCATTATCTCCTTTAAAAGGAAGTTCTCCAGTTAAGAGTTCATACATGACAATTCCCATCGAATAAATATCACTTTGAAGGGTTGAGCCTTGTCCACTAGCTTGTTCTGGCGGTAAATAATGAACACTACCCATAACTGAATTTGTTTGCGTAAGTTGCGTAGCATTCATCGCCATAGCAATACCAAAGTCCGTAATCTTAACTAAACCATTTTCCAAAATCATAATATTTTGGGGTTTGATATCCCGGTGGATAATATAAGAGTCATGTGCTGCCGCCATACCATCAGTAATCTGAAGCATGATATCTACTGCTTCACTTAAAGTAAGTTTTCCGCGTTTCTTTAAAAGATTCTTTAAGTGTTTTCCCTCAATATATTCCATGACAATATAATATTCTCCATGGTCTTCGCCAACATCATATACTTCCACAATATTGGGATGAGTTAGACTTGATGCTGCCAAGGCTTCTCTTTGAAATCTACGTACAAACTTTTCATCATTTGATAAATCACCTCGAAGGACTTTAACGGCAACATTTCGGTCTAAGATTGTATCATAAGCCAGATAAACATTAGCCATTCCACCTTCACCAATTGATTTAATAATTTGATAGCGGTCGCTAATTTTTTGTCCTTTCATTATCATGAGGCATTACTCCCTTCATTAATAATTAAATATGCAATTGAAATATTATCTGTACCCCCTCTAGCATTACATTTTCGAATTAATTTACTCACTTTTTCCTCAATTTCTAATTCTGAATCATTTAAAACTTTTTCAATTTGTTCATTGGTTAGCATATTCGTTAAGCCATCACTGCAAAGTAGTATGGCATCAATCGTCATATCTACATCAAATATATCTAACTCAACTGTATTTGCTGCACCTAAAGCTTTCATTAACACATTTCTTTTTGGATGAAATTTAGCTTCTTCAGGTGTTAAATTTCCCGCTTGTACTAACAAGTTTACAAGAGTATGGTCTTTTGTAACTTTATGTAATTGTCCTTTTTTCATCACAAATCCGGATGAATCACCAATATTACCAAATATTAAATAATCATGAGTTAAAAGGGCTACAACTATCGTTGTTCCCATTCCAACTGAATCAGGATTATTAGTTGCATACTCTAAAATACTTTTATTAATTTCACTAACACTATCATTTAGCCAATTAACTGCATCTAGTTTAGACCCAATACTAGATATCTTATTAAATCTACTTCCTAAGGCTGTAATAGCCATCGAAGATGCTACTTCTCCTTTTCTATGTCCGCCCATGCCATCACAAACAATCATTAAATATTCATTGCTAGCATTTTTAAGGATAGTAACGGAATCTTCATTATGTGTTCTAACTTTTCCTGTATCAGTTAAATAAAATGATTTCACCTGTTCTCTCTCCCTCTTAATTGTCCACAAGCAGCATCAATATTCGCACCAAATTCTTTTCTAATTGTAACATTGATACCCTCTTTTTTTAATATATCATAAAACTCTCGTATTTTGGTTTTACTGCTTCTTCTAAATTCTAAATGATTGGTTTCGTTATAAGGAATTAAATTTACATAAATATTCATTCCTTGAAACAACTGTGCTAACAATCTCGCACACTCGATACTATCATTTACATTACTAAGCATAACATATTCAATCGTTACTCGTCTACTCGTAACTTGCAAATAATCCTTAATTGCCTTAATTAAGGTATCAATACTATACACTTTGTTGACAGGCATGAGTTTGTTCCGCAATTCATCAGTTGGGGCATGAAAGGAAATCGCTAAATTGATTTGGATAGGCATCTTAGATAATTCATATATTTTAGGCACTAATCCACAAGTAGATAAAGTAATATGTCTAGCACCAATTTGAATGCCTTTCGCATCATTAATAATTTTAATAAAATTAATCACGTTATCATAATTATCCAGAGGTTCACCAATTCCCATAATAACAACGCTGCTAATGCGTTTTCCTAAATCTTTTTCAGCTAGTAATATTTGTTCAACCATCTCATAAGTTTCTAAATTGCGCACTTTCTTTAATCTACCTGACTCACAAAAAGCACATCCCATATTACAACCAACCTCGCTAGATACACATATACTTATACCATAATCATGCATCATCACAACGGCTTCAATAAACTCATCGTCAGGTAAGCGAAATAAATATTTAACAGTTAAATCATCTTCTTGTTTTTTTTCTATTTTAATAAATGTCATATCAAAATCATGCTTTAACTGTTCTCTAATTTCTTTTTTAATATTACTAAAACAATCAATATCAAATACTCTTTTTCGATATAACCACTCATATACTTGAGTTGCTTTAAACTTTTTTTCCTGAATACCAAGAAAGTAATTTTCTAAATCACTTTTTGTAATTCCTAATAAATTAGTCATTTGAAACCTCACCAATATTCGTAAATGATAAAAGGTATGTCGTATTACCATCTTTAGATACAATCGAAATATCAGTAATATGCGTACCATCTGGATTAATATTTAATATATAGTTATAAGTCCCATCACTACAAGTATATACTGCATAACTAGTATTATTCTCATCTTTTACCAATCCTAAAGTATTCATAGTTGAAAATAAAGATTCAAAAGCAAGAAAACTACTATTAATTCCTTCATAGAAATTATCAATTAATACTCTTTCATTCCCATTTACTTGATAAGTACCCGTACTATCCATATAATAGCGAATAACTCCACTACCAAGCGTAGTTGCATAATTTTTATATCCTTCTTGATATGTATCGTATTTTGTACCTTCAAATAGAAAGCTATCTTCTCCAACATGAATATCATAAGTATATTCATATGTGCCATGAATAATTTCATCCATCATTGTATCAAGCGTTTGCGGAATGGGATTAACCTCTGTTGAAGTATCAGGATTATCTTCTGTGGTAGAATGATTTGTAGGTGTTTTATAATTACTAGTAATGGCAGATGATATAGCTAAAAAAATAAATAAAATAACAAAGAAAATAGCCCAATAAATCAGTTTTAAATAAGCTTTTCCCTTAGGCGTAGATTTCATCTTCTTTTTCCATAATTTAAATTTACTTGGTGTTTTTTCCTTCTTTTCTTTTTTCACTTAAATCACCTACTTTACTACACTAGATTTTAGCTTTTCTTTATTAATTCCATTTAAATAATCACGTACACTCATCGCATTTTTACCAAATGGTTTTAATTTGGTAATATAAAAAATTTTATCAGAACAAGCAATGCCAATGGCATCTTTTTTAATATCACAAATAGTTCCTGCCTCTACATTTGTCTTTTCACCAATGTACCCTTCCATTACTTTTACTTCCTCATCATTTAATAAAATATTTGCAAAAGGTCCTGGATTTAAAGCTCGAACTTGATTATATATTTCTTTGGCAGACTTATTAAAATTCAAGTGCTCATCCTCTCTTTTAATTGTATAAGCATAACTTACTTCGCTCTCATTCTGTTTTACTCTTCTATTTGTACCACTTATAACACTAGGTAATGTTTCTTCTAATAATTTTGCACCCAAATGACTTAATTTATCACTTAAAGTTCCTAGTGTATCATCTTCTTCTATTGGTATAGCGCTAGATGAAATCATATCACCTGTATCCATACCTACATCCATGTACATAATAGTAATACCCGTTTTATCGTCCCCATTCATAATTGCATGATGAATAGGTGCTCCACCTCGGTATTTAGGTAAAAGAGAAGCATGAACATTAATGCAACCAAGTCTTGGAATATCTAGTACATCCTTTGGTACAATTTGTCCATAAGCACAAGTTACAATCAAATCCGGTTGGTACTCTTTTATTTCTTCAAAGTCTTCTCTTATTTTAACCGGTTGAAACACCGGAATATTACTCTCTATTGCTTTTTCCTTTACAGGTGAAAAAGTAAGCACCTTTTTTCTACCTACATATTTATCTGGTTGCGTTACAACTAACACAACTTCGGTATTTTTTATTAATGTATCTAGAATTGGAACAGCAAAATCTGGTGTTCCCATAAATACTGTTTTAATCATCAATATATCACCAATATCATTTTATCAAAAAAAGCGAAAGAAGTCTATTTAACCAAATAAAAAGCAGTTATCTAAATGATTAGATAACTACATATTTACATTTCGTTGACATTTTATAAATATCTTACTCTTTTAAACTATTGATTACTTCAATAGATAACCCACTAATTTCTATAATTTCATCAATTGGATAACCTTTTTTTAACATATTTTTAGCTATTTCTATTGCCTTTTATTCAATACCTTGTTCTTTTCCAATCTCAATTCCTTGCTCACGGGCTAGCTTAACATTCTTATTCTCCTCTATTTCTTTATTCCATTTTGCTAGTGCTTCTTTTGTTACATCATCATTAACATAGTTATCAATCCATTCATTAAA
>CALWAA010000029.1 GCA_944372725.1 uncultured Bacilli bacterium
TTACACAACAATTAAAAATTGAGCAAACTCAGTATGTACCTGGCTTTGCTCAATTTTGCTGTCAAAGAAAAGTTATATGATATTTTTAACACATAAACAAGAAAAAACATTTACTCATAGTAAAGTAAATGTTATCTAGATAAAGGTAGTTCTTTTGTTTCTTTTAAAAACTCCCGATTTGCTTCTAACAATGTCTTTTCATCAAAATATAGGTTACCATCCATTCCATAATATAAAGTTTTACCCGATTTTGATAAAAGAGCAATAAATTTTAAATCTGCTTTTAATTTATCTTTTTTGGTTTGATAAGTTTTTCCATCATAACCAATCCACGTTTCTTGCATTTTAAACCCTCCAATTTAGAAAATAGTTTAACATAAACCACATTAGTTGTCAATTCATGACTCTTTTAAACATACGCTCTAAATCATAAATACTAAATTTAATAATAGTAGGTCTGCCATGTGGGCAATTATAAGGATTATCACACATAACGAGTTCGTTTAAAAGTTCTTGCTGTGCTTCATGGCTGATTCTCATGTTGGCTTTAATACTCATTTTACAAGCTAGAGTGGCTGCTAGATGGTCATTAAATTTGATAGGGTCAAACTTATCTTTGATATCAATTACTAAATCAATAATTTTTCTAATACTTTCCTCTTCATAATCTTGTAATATCCATGTCGGATGTGCTTTTACAATATAAGTATTTACTCCAAATTCTTCTAAAATAAAGCCCATATCCGTTAAAATATGTAAATTTTCTTTTAAAGTTAAAAAGTCCGAAGCCGAAAGTTCAATCGTAATGGGAATTAAAAGATAAGTTGTCGTAACTTCTTTTTTTCTTAAGGCATGCAAATATCTTTCATAATTTACTCTTTCTTGGGCAGCATGTTGGTCTATTAAATATATGCCTTCTTCGTTTTGAGCAATAATATAGGTTCCTAGGGCTAGACCAACCGGATATAAAACTAGGCTTTTCATTTCTTTATTGACTACTAATTCATCACTCGTTTTTAACTCCGGTGCATTTTCTTCCACACTTACTTGAAAGTTTAATTCTGTTTGGATTGGTTGTTCCTCTTTTTTAGCCATAGATGTTACGATATCAGCGATAACACTATCTTTAATAATATTAACACTTTCTTCTTTTAGGGCATTTGGTATTAGTAAATTATGATATAGAGTATCTTTAATAGTTGTATAGATTAAATCATATAATTCCGGCATTTTACTTATTTTGACATCTTGCTTAGTAGGATGAATATTAACATCCACTAAAGTTGGGTCAGTATTTATTTTTAAGACGACAACCGGATATTTACCATCTGGTTTATAGGTATGATAAGCATCATTGATGGCTTTATTAATTTCACTATTTCTAATGACACGGTCATTTACAAAAGTATTTAAATCATTACGATTGGAACGAAGTATTTCTGGTTTGCAAATATAACCATATATATCAAAATCATTATTACTAGCTTTAAATTCTAACATTTTATTTGAAACGTTTAAACCATAGATTTCATGAATTGTTTTAAGTAGGTTATCAGAACCACTCGTTTTAACTATTATCCGGTCATTACTTAATAAGCTAAATTTGATTTTTGGATGTGCCAGAGCTAATTTTTCAATTAAACTTACAGAATTATAAGTTTCAGTATTTTCGGCTTTTAAGTATTTTAATCTTGCTGGTGTATTATAAAACAGATTTGTTACTGTAATGCTTGTCCCTACTCGCAAATCACCACTTGTATTTTCAAGTATCTCACCACCCTTAATATGAATATAAGTTGAATCAACACCATCACTCGTTTTTAATTCTACTTCTGAAACACTTGCAATAGATGGTAAGGCCTCACCTCGAAAGCCCATCGTATCTATAAAAAACAAATCATCATCGCGCAGAATTTTACTAGTTGCGTGTCTACCAAAGGCAAGAAGAGCATCCTCTTTATCCATACCAATTCCATTATCGGTTACTTTAATACTTTCTAATCCACCTTTGATTAATTCCACTTTTATTTCTGTAGATGAAGCATCAATGCTATTTTCAACTAACTCTTTTACAATACTAGAACACCTTTCAACTACTTCACCAGCTGATATTTTGTTAGCTAAAGCTTCACTCATTACATGAATTTTACTCATTTGTTACCTCACTACTATCTAAACGTATTTCTAAATGCTCATGATTTGATAATATTTGACAAGCTTCTTTTATATTTAAAAAACCTATTCCGGGAATGACAATATCATTATTTTGAGGTATGTCTAAAACATATTTTTCTTTTGCCTCTTGATATTTTCTTGTAATAGAGGTAGTACCATAGAAAATCACTTTATTATCCCCCTCAAAATAAATGCGATACGTTCCATTTATAATTAGAGTAGTACCCTCTTTGATTAAATAAGAGATTGGCTTAATTTCTTTTTCTATTAAATAATCATCATTTTCATAAGTAAAACCTGGAGTATCAATAATCGTTAAATCGCCTATTTTTATTTTAATAAAATCAAGAGTTGTATTTGGTTTACTAGATGTCAAAATTTCTTTTTTAAGTCCATACTCTTTTAATAGTTTATTGATAAAGGTACTTTTCCCAGCATTGGTAATACCCATAATAAAAGAAACTTTAAAACCTAATTCTTCCATAATTTTTAAAATATTATTAGATTTAAAATTAGGTTTATTACTTATAAAAAGAATTTTATCTTTAATTTTATAAACTTTCTCTAACCACAATTTTATTTTTTCTGGTTTCATATCGCGTCTTAATGTATCGCTTTTACTGATAACTAAAACTTTAGGGATTTTTATTTTATTAAATAAAGATATTGTTTTTTGATTGATATTTAAAAAGTCAACTAAAAAGAACGCTATACCCTTACTTTTGTTTACTTTGGCAAATATTTTTTCTTCATCAATTTCTTCTTTATCTTTTCTTTCGCCATAGTTTTTAAGCCTAAAGCAACGACGACAATAAACACTTTTTAAATTAGGAGTATATCCTGGTTTATCTTCATCCAAATTTTGCATTATTTGGCCACAACCAATACAGATTTTATTCATAATATTCTCCTTTTTCTAATAACCCTTTTCTTCTTAATTTACGATAAATAAAACCTTCAAAAAAACGATTAATTTTTGTACACCATTTTTCATAATCGCCAATAGGATTAATTAAAATTGACGTTATCCCTACCCTATTAGCACCACAAATATCGGTTAAAAGTTGGTCCCCTATGGCAGCAATTTCATGATATTCAAATTTATATATATCCATAATTTTTAAATATTTCTTTTTAAATGGTTTATGACTGGATGAGGCAACATCTACATTAAGTCCCTCTTTAAATGGCGTTAATCTTTTTTTGCCACTATTCGACAAAATAATAATTTTAAAATCACGCTCTAACACAACAAATAATTCTTTCACCTTTTTCGTTGGAACATCGACATTGACAGGAATTAATGTATTATCTAAATCAAATAATAAACATTTAATCCCTTTTTGTTTTAATTTATTATAATCAATATCATATATACTTTTTTGATAGATATCTGGAATAAAATTTTGCATAATACCACCTCCATCATTATATCACAAAAAAAGGATAAGTATCTATCCTCAATTTATTTTTTCCTTCTATTCTCTTCTAATTCTATTTGAAATTTATAAATGTGATATAAAGAATCTGCTAAATTAACTTGATTTAAGTCACCACTCATTAAGGCATTATAGTAAATATATATTAGTTCTTTATTATTTTCTCGCCAAAAAGAAAGAATATCATCTACTTCACTAGTTGTTAGTCTAAGGCTTTTAATTAGTGGGTGAAGATTTTCAAAACATCCGATTTTAATTCTTCCTAAAAGTTCATTTCGCAATTCTTGTTTTTTAGCTGCTAAAAATATAGGGTTTTGAAAATCAGGATAATAGTGAGCTACTCCTACATTTACGGTAACATTTTCTTTCATTTTAACCTCCTAATTTCAGTATATCAAAAAAAATAAAGATAATCAATCATTTTAGAGCACTTAAAACATTACTTATGATATCAATATTATCAATAGCATCACTTATTTTATCAGTTGCTCTTAGGCGATATTTTATTTTCATGTTTTCTTTATATCTTTTATAACTTGCTGGATTTCTATTTAAATCTTTTAGCCAATAAGAATTATATTTTAACAACTCTAACATTTTTGGTTCCTTTTTTAATTCCATTAACACATTTACTTGCATTTTTTAGTCCTCAAAAAACTTATTGATTGGCCTTGGCGTTACTGGCCCTTTGCTTGCAACAGACGGAGTGCTTTTTCCCGTTAATTCTTGCACTAAACCTAAGGCTTTTTGGGCGGTATTAATGTGTTTTTGTACAGAATCCATATCTATTTTTTTGACAATATCACTAAAATTATTAAGGGAACTAGTAGAATTATCTTTTTTTAAATAATTTTTCCAAGCTCTATCATCATCCCCATAAATATCATAAATTTCATATAATTCTTGCCAGGAAGAATCTTTGGAATGCACACTTTTAATTAATTCCGGATGGGCTTTTGCAAAAGCTTTAAATTCTTCTTTTTTAGACATATCAATCACCATTAAATTATATGTAAAACGAAAAGAAAAAGAAGAAAAAAGTTTCTATAGTTTGAAATCATCTAGGAAATCTTCCATTGATAATTTCTTTGGTTCCTTCTTCTCTTCTTTTTTAGGTTCTTCCTTTTTTTCTTCATTTGGTGTTTCTATTTTTTCTTTTATTGCCACCACACTTGCTTGGTCTAATTTGTATTTACTGATATTTGAACCAGTGCTTGCTAAATCCATAATCGCAATATCGCTATTTTTGAAGATATTTATATCACTATCGGCTTTGGTTAAGATTAAATCTCGGGAATTCGTAACTAAGGCATTTAATATTTTGTAAGTTACTGTTTTTGTTTTTTTCATAATTAAACTGCCACGTTTCGCTCTATTGTGAGTTTCTAAATCACTTAGTTTTACTCTTTTAGCAGTTTTATTATCGGTAAATATTGTTAAATATTCCTCTAACTCATTAAAACTAACCATATTTTTAACAACATCTTCTTTTAGATTAATTCCTTTTACCCCACTAGCTTTGGCCCCAACCATTGGCACTTCCTCACTTTTAAAGTTTAGATAATAACCATTTTCGGTTACAAGCACGATATTTCCTAAATCTTTTTTAACATCAATTAATTTATCATCCTCTTTTAGTTTCATAGCGGTCATTGGTTTAGAACATCTAGCTACTTCAAAATCAGTAGATGCAGTTCTTTTTATCATACCATTTTTAGAAGCTAGAACATAGGTGTCTTTTTTATTGTAAATGAATGAAGCAATGACTTCTTCCCCTGTTGACATCATTATAATATTATTAACATGCTTTCCTAACTCTTTCCATTTAATTTCAGGAATTTTATAAACTGGTATGTATAAATAATTACCAAGACTCGTAAATATTACTAAAGTATCTAAGGTTGTACATTCATATAATCCGGTAATAAAATCTCCAGGTTTTAGAGTTGTATCTTCGTTTGATGCAGCATAACTTTTAGAACTTACTCTTTTTACATAACCTTCATTAGTTACTACAATGACAACATTTTCTTTTGGTATCATTTCTCTTGCATCAATTTTAATCTCCGCAATCTCTTCTTCTATCTTTGTTTTTCTTGGTGTTTCATATTCTTTTTTAATTAATTTCAATTCTTTTTTCATCACATATTTAAGTACTTCTTCATCGGTTAAGATAGCCTTTAAACCCTCAATTAATTTAGCAAGTTTTTGCATTTCTTCTTGAAGTTCTAAGACATCAGTATTAGTTAGTTTGTATAATTGTAAAGTAACGATTGCTTCTGCTTGTTCCATCGTAAAAGCAAATTCTTTTACTAAATTAGCTTTTGCATCAGCTTTATTTTTACTAGCCCGAATTACTTTAATTACTTCATCTAATATTGATAAACATTTTATTAAGCCTTCCACAATATGCATTCTTTTTTCATAAGTTGCTAAATCAAATTCACTTCTTTTTAAGATTACTTCCCGTTGATGAGCAATGTAAGCATCTAATATTTCTAATATTCCCAACGTTTTAGGAACTCGATTTACAATTGTAACCATGTTGTAATTATAAGAAATTTGTAAATCCGTATTTTTAAATAAATAACTTAAGATTAAATCAGGATTTGCACCAGCTTTTAAATCAATTACAATTCTTAAGCCTTCTCTATCTGATTCATCACGAACCTCAGTCATGCCATCAATTTTTTTATCAATTCTAATGCCATCAATTTTATTAACAAGCATAGCTTTATTTACATCATAAGGAATTTCCGTAATAACAATTTTTGTTTTCCCTTTTTCCCGCACAATATCATATTTACATCTAACTACAACTCTACCTTTACCAGTTTTAAAAGCTTCTCTTATCCCATCAATACCACATGCTATACCACCAGTTGGAAAATCTGGGCCTTTTACGATATCTAGGATTGTATCTAAATAACAATTGGGACTATCAATTCTTTTGATGGTCGCATCGATAATTTCCCCAAGATTATGAGGTGGAATATTCGTTGCATAACCAGCACTAATTCCCATTGCCCCATTTACAAGTAAATTTGGAAATTTAGCAGGTAAAACAGTTGGTTCTAATAATCTATCATCAAAGTTAGGGGCAAATTTAACCGTATTTTTATCTAAATCTGCAAGTAATTCATTGCTAATTTTAGCAAGTCTTGCTTCGGTATAACGATAAGCTGCAGCTGGGTCACCATCCATCGAACCATTATTTCCTTTCATATCGATTAATGGTGTGTTTTGTTTCCACCACTGACTCATTCTTACCATCGCATCATATACACTAGAATCACCATGAGGATGGTATTTACCTAATACGTCACCAACAGTTGCTGCACTCTTGATATATTTTTTATCATAAGTGTTTCCGGCTTTATACATCGCAAATAAAATTCTTCTTTGAACTGGTTTTAAGCCATCACGTACATCTGGGATTGCTCTATCTTGTATAATTTCTTTAGCATAAGATGCAAAACGTTCTCCCATAATTTCTTCTAAAGCATAATCTTCTATTCTTTTTAGTACGTTATCCATTTTTACCACCTTAATATATAATAACATAAAAAAGTGGGTAAATAAACCCACTTTACAAATGATTTACGTTTTCAATGACATATGGATTACTAATTGTTCCACTTCCGGTTATTGTGATATTAGCGTTCAGATTTATTACTGGGCGCACACCACACGTGGCATACACGTAGTTGTTGCTGAGGGAACCATACGAATACACACGAAACACGTAAGCATAACCGAGGCTATCAACATAAGACGGAGACATAGTCCAATAATTATTTCCTGTATAAAGGTAATAGCCATAGTTACTTGTTCCTACTCTTCCTCCAGCATAGGCTACTTCATCCGCTGTAATGAGTCCTATTTTCGTTGTATACATGTCATTGGTATTGCTACATTCATAACTTGGTGCATCATTAGTCCATATTCTTTCATATGCTGCATAGTAGAATGTAGTTCCACTACTTACCCAACTATCTCCATTCCTTGTATTTCGGTCATTACAAAATCCGGCACTTCCTCCACTGGCTATCTTGTTATCATAACTTTGCAAGTTATTACTATACCAACTATCTAGTATTCCTTTAATTGTACTTGCTGTTTCACCATTTTGGGTGCTTGGTCTTTCTCTTTTCCGGCAGTATCTACTTCTGATTTCTCTCCGCTATAGATGATTCGTATTGTTCCATCTTCATTAATTCGGATGATTCGCCAATACTTATCGGCAAATACCAAGTAATTATTTTCTACATCGCCTCTATAGTAGTATGTTTTCCCTTTACTTGTCGTTTCTTCATAGATTTCTTCTCCACACGTTCTTGCTGTTCCGTTATATGTCTTACTTGTACAACTTGTTTTACTAAAGTCTGGTGTATCTAGATTTACTTCTATTGTTCCAAGCACTGTATCTACTTTCTTTGTTGTTGAGGTAACAAAATCTAAATAACATTTTGTTCCTTTTGTTGTAAATGGTATTACATTTAATGTTTTCGTATTACTATCATAGCTTATACTAATACTACTATCTTCTTCACCATTAATTGTACAATAACTTTCTTCGGTTAATTCATAATTACCATCTGGAATAGTATCTACACTTTCTCCATCTACAGTGATAGCAACAATATTTAAATCTGCTAAACTATAATTAATTGTTCCATTAACCAAAGGTATACTTTGTGTAACTCTATATTTTGCCTTTGTAAAGTTTAGTATTACTGCACTAATGATTGCTACTACCACTACTCCTATTATAATGTTTCTTTTTAAATGACTTCTTTTTAATACTTCAAAATTCATGATATATTCTTCCTTTCGTAAGTATAACTTCATTTTATTTCGCTAATAATAAAGCTATAATTTTCATAACCTATTTTAGCTTATATTAATAATTTAACCCATTTTAGACTAAAAGTCAATACTCTAAATTAGATTATGATAAAGTTTATTTTATAAGGAATGATTAAACATGAATAGATTAAAAGATTTAAGAGAAGACAGAGATTTACTTCAAAAAGATATTGCTAAAGTTTTAAATATGTCCCAAACTGGATATTCTAAATACGAAGTTGAAACTAATGATATTCCTACCGAAATATTAAAAAAACTTGCATCTTATTATGATACAAGTATTGATTATTTACTTTGCTTAACGGATGAGCGAAAACCCTATCCTAAAAGCATTTTAAACGATAAAAAATAATGTTTAAATTTCTACGGGCACGTAGGAATTTTTTATGTTTATTTTTTATTTTCCATTTCTAACAATGTTTTTTGATGATTAATTTCTGCTTTTAGTTCTTCTTCTGTTGGCATGTATAGCTTATATTTGGTAGCAAATAATTGTTCATTTTCCTTTAAGACTGAGAATCTTGCTATGTCTTCATCTGTTTCACTACATAAAAGGATGCCAATGGTTGGATTATCATCACTTCTTTTCTTTAACTCATCATACATTCTTACATACATATCCATTTGTCCTACGTCTTGATGGGTTATTTTTTTCGTTTTTAAATCAATTAAAATAAAACATTTTAAAATATAATTATAAAATACTAAGTCAATATAGTAATCTTCTTTTTTCGTTCTAATTAAAACTTGTCTTCCCACAAAAGCATAACCTTTACCGAGTTCAATCATAAATTTTTGTAAGTTATCAATAATTCTTGTTTCTAATTCTGTTTCGGTATAAGAGCTATCCAAAGTATAACCTAGGAATTCAGCGATAACCGGATTTTTAACAAATTCTAGTTTATCTAGTTTTTGATTATCTTTATTATTTTCTAGCATTTCCTTTATAACTGGCTCTTTCTTTTGTGATTTTAATAGACGATAATAATACTGTGTATCTATATTTCGTTGTAATGTTCTTACACTCCAAGTTTGTTCTAGTGCTTCTTTTTCGTACCAATCTCT
>CALWAA010000030.1 GCA_944372725.1 uncultured Bacilli bacterium
AATCGCCGTATACGAGAACCGTACGTACGGTGGTGTGAGAGGGGCAAAATAATTATTTATTTTCCTCTACTCGATTTTCTTTTTTAATTTCTTTAAAGTATCTTTAATTGTTTTGATATCAACATTTTTAACTTGATACCAACCACATTCAGTCATTTTTTCGTAAAGATTATGTTGAAGTTTAAGGGTTTCTTCTAATCCATAATGTAGAGCTTCATGAACACTCTTATTAGATGCTTCTAGGGTACCATGGACATAGACTTCCATATTACTTTTAAGAAGAAGTAAAATGTTTTCCATTAATAGTTGGTCATTCATTTAATTTCACTCTCCAGTAAACTCATAAGTTTTGTTTCAATTGCTTGATGCTTTTTTAATTCACTTTTTAGGAATGTTTGTAAATTTTTATCTTCAAGCATATTGATTGCCTCAGAAACGATTTGTCCTACATTTTGTTCATGACCGATTGCATCTTCAACATATAATAATTCTTTTTGTGTCATATCATACCTCCTGATATTAGTATGAACAATTTTTGAAATAATAATCGAATTATGATACAATAAAAAACCAAGAAGGAGAAATTAAAATGTCAGAAGAGAAGAAGTTAAATGTAAATGAATTATTTTTAGTTCAATATCAGAAAAACCAAAAAATAAGTTATGATTTGTTTCGATGTGATGGCTGTTTTTGTTATTTAGAAGTTACTGGTTTTGATAGTTATACATTACTACCAGAAGGATTAACAAGATGTGGAAAAGCATTTCGCAGTTTGGATGGAACCAAAAGGGGAGGTTTAAATCGTTTTTCTAAGCCATTTAAAGAAGAACATTGCTGTTTAAATGTTTATATTGAAGATTTCATTCCCTTTCAACAGCTATGTGCGGAAATACAAGAAATGGCACCAACTGTAACCAAAAAAGAAGCATATCAAATTCTTCATAAATATCTTGAATATAAAAAAGAAGAAGAGAAATCTTTAGGACGTTAAAAAAGAGAAGCATCATAAGGTGTTTCTCTTATTTGTTATAAGTATTTACTAAATTAGTAAATATAGTCTCTAAGTTTTTAAGTCCAGCTTCATCCGTTGCTTCACATCTCATTGTAATATTTGGACCCGTATTACTAGCTCGAACTAAAGCCCAACCAGTTCTAAAGTTAGCTCTAACTCCATCAATCGTATTTAAAGACCATTTTTGCATTTCACAAAATTCTTTAATCATTTTGATAACTTCAAACTTTTTATTATCAGGACTAGGGAATTTAATTTCGGGGGTACTGTAATATTTAGGAATATCTGTTAAAAGGTCGCTTAGACTTTTATTCGTTTTACTAAGAATTTCAAGTAATCTAAGCCCTGCATAAATACCACTTCCTACGTCTGCAATTTTATCTCTAAAGTAGAAGTGTCCAGAATATTCGCCACCAAAAGGCATATCATCTTCTTTTACTTTCGCCTCTGTATAGCTAGCACCTGTTCGGTAGCATACTGGTGTACCTCCAAGTCTTTTAATTTCATCTTCTACGGCTTTAGAACATTTTACATCAAAAAGGAATGTTTTATTTTTCACTTTATTAATAATATCTCGAATGATTAAAATCATATAGTGGTCACTAGGAACAACTTGTCCTTTTTCATTAACGATACCAAGTCTATCACCATCGCCATCAAAAGCTAGACCTACATCGGCTTTTTTAGCAATAACAGTTTTCTTCAGTGTTTCAAGATTTGCTTCGACATTAGGGTCGGGGTGATGATTAGGAAAATTTCCATCACTTTCTTCGAATAAAATTTCAAAATCAACATTGACTTTCTCAAATATTTTTCTGGCAATAATAGAGGTAGTACCATTTCCAAGGTCAAGAATGACTTTTCTTTTTCTTCTACCAAATTCTACGCCATATCTTAAATATTCAATATATTTCTCTGTTATATTGCCACTAGCAACCGTTCCATTACCAGTTAAGAATTTTCCAGCAAAAGTATAATTTTTAAAATCTTCAATCATCTCGCCTCGAGCATTTGCTAAATTGTCAAAAGAAAACTTAAACCCATTATCATCTTTGGGATTATGACTAGCTGTAATCATAATACCGAACATATTATGAATAAAACGAGCATAATAATGCATGGGGGTAGTAGTAAGTCCATAATTATAAACGTTTAGGCCACTATCGGTAATTCCTTTGGTGAGATAGGCAGCAAGAGAAGGCGAACTAACACGGTTATCATAAGAAACAATACAAGTTGTTTGATTTAATTTTTCTCTTAAATAGCTTCCGTAACTTCTACCTATTGTATAAGCAACTGTTTCGTTAATTTCAGTGGGATAAACCCCACGAATATCATACTCTCTAAATATATTTGGATTCATATTTAACCTCTTTCTACTCTTTAATATGATAACATAAAAACAAATAAAATACAATTGCTTATCTTCACTATCTATGTTATAATGATATAGATTTATAAATATTTTTTTGGTGTGAAAGTAGGGATACTAGAATGAATGAAGAAATGTTAAAAACAACCCTTTTAGAAATCATAAAAGAAGCTGAAAATTTACCGGAAAGTGAATTAGAAGTGATACCTGGCACAAGAATTCCTGTAAAAAAAGGTAGAGTAGATGAGTTTAAAGCTAATGCTAGATTTTATTACGGGCTAAAAAACAACGTAATTGTAAATAATGATGATTATATTAAAGAAGTGTATTATGAATTATCAGATGAACTAGCCAGAGATGAAGGTGAGCATGTTTTATCTAAAGCATATGAACTATATTCTATGAATAAAGATGAATTAGAACGTTTCAATGCCTTAAATAAAAGTTTAGCAATTAATGGGGAAGATAAAGAAAAATACCGAAAAATGCTAGAGGACTTAAATCGACGTAATGTTGCCGACCCTAAAACTTGGGAAGAAATTACTAATCTTCAAAATTCTTTAAAAACTTTAGCTGAAAATGAAATTATTATTAAAAATGCTATCGCTGAGATAAAAGATAAAGTAAATAATGAAATTAAAAAAGCTGTAGAAGAAGAAATGAATTTCTTAAGAGAGAGTTATCTTAATATGAAATCTGGTACCTCTATTGGTTTTGGTTTAGATGGTGCCTCTATTTTAGCAAAAGATAAAGAAAATTATGATAATTTATATATTTTATTAAAAATAATTGAAAATGTAAATGAAAAAGACCCAATCATATTTGTTGATAATACTCTTTGTGTTAATCCTCATCAAATAGATGCTGTAAAAGAATTATTACCGAAAATAAACTTTTTAAGTCTAGTAAAAAAGGAAGAAAAGAAAGAAGCACCAAAAAAAGAAAAACCAAATGATAAAATCATCGCAAGTATTTCTAAAGAATTAGAACGATTAAGAGAAAAAATAAAAAGGGAAAACTTGCCAAGTGACCAAATAGAATATGATAATCTAATTAAAATATTGCAAATATTAAATAGAGCAAACAATACGGAATTTGCTTTAACTCCGGTTTGGAATACTTTTTATGTAAATGGTATAGATAGAGAACCATTAATAAATATTTTAAGAAATACGGAATACTTTAAAGGATATAATCCTGATATAGAAAAAGTTAAAGAAAATGAAATATTGATTGATAAGCTAAAAGGGTATTTAACAAGCCTAGAAGATAAGGTTAGAAATTATCAAGGAGAAATGAATATTCCTTTAGTACAGGTAGCAAATGCTGTTGTTCTTCCCGAAGATAAACAAGAATATGAAAATGTTTTAGCGATTATTAATATTTTACAAAATACTAAAGAAAATTTAATGAGCATTAGTGAAGGTGGTAATATAAGCTCTAATGATTATGCAAAATATAAAGAGTTATTAAGTAATACAAGATATTTTACACCAAATATTATGGCTCAAAAGATTGAAGAACAAAATGGCCCACTAATTAAAGAAGTAGAACAAGAATTAACAGATTTAATCAAAAAAGCTAAAGCAACACCAAATGCTATTTTAGCTCCAGGGAAAGAAATTTTAGCTAGTGACTTAGAAGAGTATAATTTATTAAGTAGAAAATATGCTATCTTAAAAAATGTAAATCCAAATGGGACTTTAATAGAAGTAAATGGGGCTTTAATCAATACTGACCAAAAAGAAGAGTATCAAGAAGTAATGGATAATTTAGCTAAACTTCATCAAAAAGATGAAGAGAAGCTAGACCCAGCTATAATTGAAACTGTTCGAAAAGAAATAGAGAGAGCATCTCAAAGACTTACTCATCTTCAAGTAAAAGCAGGACAAGCTTTAAATGCACCTTTAATAGATGTTAAAGGAGAAAAAATATTAGCAGAGGATTTAGAAGAATATGAAGCCCTAACTACTCAACTAAATATCTTAGCTGAAGTTGCCAATACCAAGGCCAAAGATTTAGTAGAAGTAAATGGTACTTTCGTTCCGGTAGCTAGAGCTCAAGAGTATCAAGATGTTATAAATAAACTAGCTTTCATTGACCAAAAAAAAGAAAAACCATCCGGCCCAAAAGCAAATCCATTAGATTCATCACACGTAAAAGAAGTAAATGATATTCTAATTAAGAAGGCGAATGATAAAATAAATGATTTACTCGAAGTTGCTAAAAAAGCCAAAGAAAAGAAATTGGCTGAAAATGTTCCAGTCTTAGCGAAAGATTTAGAAGAATATGAAGCTTTAAATAAGCAGATAGATATTTTAAAAGAAGCTGAAACGTTAGATGTAAAAGATGTAGTAGAAGTAAATGGGGCATATGTACCAGCAAAAAGAGTTCAAGAATATCAAGAAATTATAAATCAATTACAGAAAAAAGAAGCAACTCCTAAAAATAAAATACGAAAAGCGGTTAAAAATATTCGTAAATGTAAATCAGAAGCAAAAACATGGTGGAAGAAAAATTGGAAAAAGGTGGCTTTAGTTGGTTTATCAGCTGTTGCGATTGTAGCAACTTTATCTACTTTAGCTCCAACCATTATTTATGCTAATAGTTGCTTAGCTATGGCTAATCCAGCTTTATCGGGAGTACTTGGTGGAATTAATAGTACCATTATTAATACTTTAGGATTAACTCTTGGTGAATTAAATTTAAATGTTGCCGCATCGCAAGCTTTCACGGCTTTAATTACAGCTTTAGGTAAGATAGGAATTGTGGGATTAGGAACTGTTGGAGTAGTAAAAGGATTAAAAGGAATAGTTCGAGAAGATGAAAATAGACTTCCTGACCCAAATCGAAAAACAGTAGCAAAACGCATACTAGATTTAGGGGAACAATTAATAGATAAATCTAAAGAGTTAAGTAAAACTTTAGCTACTAAAGCTAGTGAATTTACGGAAAATCTAGCTTATGCTACAAATGCTAATAATATGAAATTAGAAAGTGAAGTATTAAATGCTAAAATGGGCTTTGACCCTGATATAAAGAATGCTGAACCTCTTGATGATAATTTTGATGAAATAGAGGATAATGTTCAAAATCAGATAGAAGAGGAAAAAAGAAAAGTTATTGAAGACCGTATTAATGAAAGATTTAATCGTATCAAACATGCCGAAGATGCGGAATACATAAGACCAACCACTTTAAGTGATGAACCAGTTATTAAAGGTCCTGCATCTGAGCCATCTGCACCAGTAACAGTTACTATTCCAACCGATGATGAAATACTAAGTACAATTAGTGACAAAAGTTTACAAATAGCCCGCGTGGATAATTACATTGATGCTTTAAAAGCTGGCGATACGATGAAAGCTAGTGAATATCAAAAATTAGTGTTTGATGAAACTGGAATTGATTTAAGTAAATATAATATGGATAATTATGAAGAGTTAGTAGAGGTCAGAAGTGATGTAGCAAACTTCATGAATCAAATTCATACTACAAAAAGGAGTCGATAATGAATAAAGAGGATATTATTACATTAGAAGATAATGTAGAATATATGGTGTTAGATACAGCCCTATTTAATCATGATAAATATTTATATTGTGTGGAAATAGATGAAGAAGAAATGCCTAAGAGTGAATATAAATATTTTAAAGAGATTAATGAAGATGGTAATTTATTTACCGAAGAAGTAGAAGATGAAAACATCATAGAAGCAATATCTGCGATGTTTGCACTTAATGTTTTAAATGATATAACAGACGAAGAACAAGACGTTTAAAAGATGATTTTGATAGAGAGCTAATGGTTGGTGGAAATTAGTAAATAGTCTTTTAAAAAATCACTTGGGAGTTTAATATTTGAATGATTAGAATATTACGTAACTTTGCGTTAAAAAGATAAGTTATAAATAAAGGTGGTACCGCGGATAAATTTTCGCCCTTTGGTGCTACCTTTTTTGTGTTTAAAAGGAGGAAATATGAAAAATTTTAAAGATTTAGACAAACGTAATGTTAATTTAGTAGAAAAGGATATAAGGGATTACTGGGATAAGATTGATATTTTAAAGAGAAGCATTGACTCAAGAGATAAAAATAATAACTTTGTTTTCTATGATGGACCAGCAACAGCGAATGGTATGCCAGGATTACATCATATGGTAGCAAAATTTTTAAAAGATACTTTTTGTAAATATGAAACAATGCAAGGAAAAAGAGTGTTAAGAAAAATTGGTTGGGATACGCATGGTTTACCGGTTGAAGTTCAAGTTGAAAAGAAACTTGGTTTTAGTGGTAAAGGTGATATTGAAAAATATGGTATTAAAGAATTTAATCAAAAATGCCGTGAAACAGTTTGGGAAAATGAAGATGCTTTCTCTCGTCTTACTAAAGAAATGGGCCAATTTATTGATTTAGAGCATCCCTATATCACTTATGACAATGACTATATTGAAACAGAATGGTGGATATTAAAAAAATTCTTTGATGAAGGCATGTTTTATGAAGGTTTAAAAATCCTTCCATATTGTCCTAGATGTGGAACAGGTCTAGCAACTCATGAAGTTCAACAAGGATATAAAGAAATTGATGTTGATACTGTTGTCGTACCATTTAAAAGAATTGATGCGGATGAATATTTCTTAGTATGGACAACAACTCCATGGACACTCATTTCCAATGTAGCTTTATGTGTGAATCCGGATGAATATTATGTAAGAGTAGAATCTAAAGGATATAAATTTATTCTTGCTGAGAAGCTTGCTTCAAGCATTTTAGGTGATGAATATACAGTTTTAGATAAATTTTTGGGAAGTACGTTAGAAAACGTTGGTTATGAGCAATTAATACCAAGCCTAACAGTAAATAAAAAAGCTTTTTATGTAACATGTGATAATTATGTAACGATGGAAGATGGAACCGGTATTGTTCATATGGCTCCGGCTTTTGGTGCTGATGACTATGAAGTAGGAAAAAGATATAATTTGCCAATCTTAAATCCTGTTGGTGATGATGGTTGCTATACTGAAGGATTATGGAAGGGTATGAATGTGTTTGATGCTGATAAAGAAGTTATCAAATACTTAAAAGAAAATAACAAGCTATTAAAAAAAATTCATATGAAACACAACTATCCTCATTGTTGGCGTTGTAATACTCCACTAATCTATTATTCTAAACCTAGTTATTACTTAGAGATTACTAAAATTAAAGATAAAATAGTGGAAAATAATAAAAAAGTAAATTGGTATCCAGATTATGTTGGGGAAAAAAGATTTGGTAATTGGCTAGAAAACTTAAATGATTGGGCCATTTCCAGAAGTCGTTATTGGGGTACACCACTACCACTTTGGAGATGTGAATGTGGTCATATGGATATGATTGGTTCACGTAGTGAATTAGTGGAAAAAGCTATTGAAGATATCGATGAGACGATTGATTTACACCGTCCATATGTTGATGATGTTCATATTAAATGTCCTAAATGTGGTAAAGTAATGAGTCGTACTCCAGAAGTAATTGATTGTTGGTTTGATTCAGGTTCTATGCCATTTGCAGAGTATCATTATCCATTTGAGAATATGGAACTTTTTGAAAATCAATTTCCAGCTGACTTTATTTGTGAGGGAATTGACCAAACAAGAGGTTGGTTCTATTCTCTAATTGTAATTGGTACTTTTGTAAAAGGAGTAAGTCCTTATAAAAATGTTTTAGTAAATGAATTATTACTAGATAAATATGGTAAAAAAATGCATAAATCAAAAGGAAATGCAATCGAACCGTTTAGTTTGATGGAACGTTTTGGCGTTGATACAATTCGTTGGTATTTACCATATACTTCTCCGGTTTGGACACCAATCAAATTTGATGAAGATGGCTTAAAAGAAGTATATTCTAAATTCTTTAATCCGTTAAAAAATACCTATAACTTCTTTCAATTATATGCGAATACTGATAATATTGATATTGATGAATGTAAAGTGGAATATGAGGATTTAGAAGAAATTGATAAATGGTTATTATCTAAATATCATAGTTTACTTAAATATGTAACTGAATCATACAACGAATATGATTTAAACAAAGTAGTAAAAAGTATTACTAATTTTGTATCAGAAGATTTATCAAATTGGTATATTAGAAGAAATAGAAATCGTTTCTGGGGTAGTGAGTTTGATAATTCTAAAAAGGCTGTATACAGTACTACTTATGAAGTATTAGTAGGCTTATCTAAAATGATTGCTCCGGTAATTCCTTATTTAAGTGAAGAGTTATATCGAAACTTAACAGGAGAGGAATCTGTACATATTGCTTATTTCCCTAAATATAATACTGAATATATCAATGAAGCTTTAGAAGAGAAGATGGATACAGTAAGAACTCTTATCAGTGTTGGTAGAAATACTAGAGAAGAAGCTAAAATAAAGGTTAGAGAACCACTATCTGAATGTTTGTTAAATGCGGATTTAAAAGATTTAATTGGTGATTTAAAAGATTTAATATTAGAAGAATTAAATGTTAAAAAAGTAGTATTTACAAGTGATTTAAATAAATATATGAGTTTCTTTGTAAAACCAAACTTTAAAGTAGCGGGTCCAATTTTTGGGGCTAATATTAAAGTATTTAGTGATATTTTAGCAGGATTAACTGATGAAGAAATTACCAAGCTAAATAAAGGAGAAAGCATTCATATCACAATTGATGATACTGATTATGAAATTGATGCAAGTTATACCGATATTCGTATTACAGCTAAAGAGGGTTATGATGTAGGTATGGAAAATAATTTATTTGTTATTTTAAATACGGTACGTTCTCCGGAATTAATTTTAGAGGGTATTGCAAGGGAATTTGTATCAAAAATTCAAAATATCAGAAAACAAGAAGATTATCATGTAGCAGACCGTATTACAATTGAATATAATGGTGATGAAGATATTAAAAAGGCCGCTCTTATGTTCAAAGATTATATTATGAATGAAACACTAGCAACAGAAATAACGTTTAATGAAAGTCTAAATACTGAATTAGATTTAAATGGTCATCAAGCTGGTATTATAACGAAGAGAGTTTAGAAATAAACTTTCTTTTCATTGTGTGCCGTGCATGGCATATAACTAGAGGGTGAAAGTCCCTTACACACGTAGGTATCAACGAAGTG
>CALWAA010000031.1 GCA_944372725.1 uncultured Bacilli bacterium
GCAACAACAACGATTACTATCGAAGATATAAGTAATGCAATATATTTTTTGTTGTTCAATTTTATCACCACTATCTCACTATATTACATTATATAGTATTTTTTTTATTTTGAAAAGAGGAAAAATTAAAAAACTTCCAAAATGGGAAGTTTACATATAACTATATACTAATACCCTACCTGTAAAGGTTTGATTCATAATATCAGTGTTAGCATTTTCATCTATCCATAAATATAAATTATAAGTGATTGATTCCCCAGGGGCAAGAGTACCAGTTACTAAATTATAACTAGCATCTAAATCATAGGTTGTTTTAATCGAATCACCAAAATCATATGGCGTTGCACTTCCAAGTAAACCACTTGTTCCAGCAACGGCTGATGGGCTTGTTTCATTTAATTTGTATCTTAATACAGATAATGGTAAATTCGATACATTTGATGTTAGTGTATTTAATGTAACTACATAATTAATAGGATTACTAGCATTTTCACTTGTACAAGTATTGGTAATAGTAAATTCATATGGTTGTAATTTTTTTAGGGCATTTGCTTCACTCATCGGATATGTTGCTGGTAAATTAATAGAACCATTAGGGCCCTCTGTATAGGAAACATCAAAACAAGTTGTCGAAATTTCATTTGGATTTTCTTGCGTACTTGCTATAGAATAATAAGAATAACTAGTTCCAATTGTAATGGTAACTAAAATCATAATTGTAAGTATTCCTAAAGTTACTTTATAACCGCTTCTCATATTATCACCTATTTTACTATTTATAATTATAAGATATTTTTATCATTCTCACAAGTACTTTTTAATTATTTTTTATAAAAACTTCTTTTTTACCATCTAAACTAAAACTTTTAGCATCAGTAATATAAACATTTATTAATTTACCAATATCATCTTTGGCATCATCAATATTTACTAATTTCATTGTTTTTGTATAACCATATACTTTATTTTCGCCTTTTTCACTTGGACCTAATACTAATACTTCTTCGGTTTTACCAATATATTCTTGGTTATGCTTTAAGCTATAGGAATTAATTAATTCATTTAATTCATGTAATCTATTCTCTTTTACTTCCATAGGAATTGTATCTTTTATTTTAGATGCAGGTGTACCTTCTCTTGGTGAATAGATAAATGTAAAGGCACCGTCAAATTTACATGTATTTACTACATCTAAAGTTTCCTTAAAATCTTCATCCGTTTCATTTGGGAAGCCAACAATAATGTCCGTCGTAATACTTACTCCGGGAATTCTTTTTTTAATTTTATTATATAAAGTGATATACTCTTCTTTCGTGTAACGTCTACCCATTAATTTTAAAATTTTAGAGCTTCCACTTTGAAGTGGTAAGTGAATGTATGGCATGATGTTTTTATGTTCTGCAATTACATTAATCATCTCATCAGTAAAATCCCAAGGATGGCTTGTTACAAAACGAATTCTTGGAATACCTATCTTAGCTACATTTTCAAGAAGGGTTGCAAAATCATATTCTTCTTCTAGATCTTTCCCATAAGCATTTACATTTTGACCTAAAAGCGTAATCTCTAAATAACCTTTTTCTTTTAAGTCTTTTACTTCCCTCAAAATATCTTCCATTTTACGGCTTCTTTGTTTGCCTCTTGTAAAGGGAACAATACAATAGGTACAGAATTTGTCACATCCATACATAATATTTACCCATGCCGTAATCTTAGAGTCTCTTACATAATCCATATGTTCATAGACATTTCCTTCAATAGAATAAACTTCAATTTGTTGTTTTTTATTTTCTTCTAAAATCATTTTGCCTAAATCATTGATATTATGAGTTCCAAAGACAATGTTTACAAATGGATATTTTTCCTTTAAGAGGCTAGCTACACTTTCCTCTTGTGGCATACATCCACCTATACATATGATTAAGTTAGGATTTTCTTTTTTCAAATGTTTACATCTTCCTAAGAAACCAAAGACTTTATCATGGGCATTTTCTCTAATTGCACATGTATTTAAAACGATAATGTCTGCTTCTTCTAAACTTGTAGTTTCCCTAAATCCGAGATTTTCTAAAATACCTTTTATTTCTTCAGAATCATGAACATTCATTTGACAGCCATAAGTTCTTATAAAATATTTTTTATTTTTAAATTTATCACTTTTAATATTATTTGCATCTAAAAACTCTACTTTTTTATCTGTTCTTAAACGTGCTTGTTTCATATTTGGTAAATTCATTATAATCATCCCTTTAGGGAATATTATAACAGATTTCTAAACCTTATGGTATGATAATTTTATAATATGATAAAGTTTTAGAATATCTTGGTCTATTTTTCTCTCTAAATCACTCTTTATTTGTTCATAAATATAGTCAATATCATTTATATTTTCCTTTTTATATTCATAATATAAATATTTTAATTTATCTATTTCTTTATTTTGGCATAAATTGTTGATTTCGAGTAAAATTAGTTTTTTAGCTTCTTTTTCTTGTCTTAAAGTTTGGTTCATTTCAATTTTTTTTATTATTTCATAATTAAAAGTTGTTTCTTTTATACCATATATTACTTCTAATATATTTAAATCATCATCTATCAGTAAGTTACTTCGGCTGATACTTAATCCTTCTTCGTTAAATTCTAGAGCAATTACATTTTTGGTATCAGTAAAAAGACTTGCATATTCAATTCTTTTAAAGTTTTTCTTATCACTTACTAACGTTTTATCTTTTATCATTTCTAAAAATTCTTTGTCTACTTTTACACTATTTTGTATGAAATCTAATAAAACTTTGTGTTTTACTTTCACTAAAGGAATTTTTTTTATTAATTCTAGATAATCATAATCGTTCCATTCATAAAATTCATAAGCTTCTTGTTCATTCCAATTTAGAAGACAATCGTAGTAATAATTCATTTTTAATCCACCTTTCTAGTGATAAAGCAATACAAATTATTCCTATTAATATTAACCATACTTCTACTTTCCTACTTATAAATTTAACAAAATCAAAGAAACTATACCCTATTGTTAGTAAATTTAAGTAAATTATGAAAAAAAATAGACCAATACTTGTTAAAATGATACCTAATATGTAAAGTAAGAAGCGAAACACGACACTCACCCTTATAATTTTATTTCTTAAATTCAAAAAATATTATATAATTAAGTAGGTGAAGAAAATGAATTATTTAGTTTATATTATTTTAGGTATTATACAAGGTTTTACAGAACCTATACCAGTCTCATCTAGTGGGCATATTTTTCTTTTTAAAAACATTTTTAATAATGATATGTTTAACGATTTAAATTTTGAGATAGTATCCAATTTTGGTTCTTTCCTTGCTATTTTGTTTATTTTCAGAAAAGAAGTGTGGGATTTAATAACGGCTTTCTTCTCTTATATTTTTAAGAAAGAGACGAGAGAGAAAAATAAAAAGAAGTTTAAATACTGTCTATTTATTATTGTATCAACTATTCCAATTGGAATTGCTGGATTACTTCTTAAAGATTTTATCGAAGAAAAACTTCAAAATATTATGCTTTTAGGGGTTGCATTCTTGTTTACCGCCTTTATGTTACTCCTTGTTAAAAATAAAAATGGAAAAAAAGAAGATTATGATATTACTTTAAAAGATGCCTTAATTATTGGAATATTTCAAATAGTAGCATTATTCCCTGGTATTAGTCGGAGTGGAACTACCCTGGTACTCTGCCTACTTGTTGGTATGAGTAGAAGTACAGCCCTAAAATATACATTTATTTTGTATTTCCCTATTAGTGTGGGTACCATGTTACTTGGAGTTAAAGATATTATAGATGCTGGAAACTTAAGTACCGTTCTTCTTCCCTACTTTTTAGGTATGGTGGCAGCTTGTATTGTAACCTATTTTTCATACGTTTGGTTAAGCGAGATTGTAAAACGGGGTAACTTGTGGAAATTTAGTATTTATTGTGTTTGTTTAGCAGTATTTATCTTTATTTATTTTAGATAGCACTTTAATTTAAAGTGTTTTTTTCTTTTATGTAGAGTTCTACATCATTGCTTTTTAAAACTTTTTCAAACCACTTGACACCGTTCGACAAAATTTAGTGTTTTCTTGTGTTAAGATAGAAAATAAATCTTAACGAAAGGAGGAAACTCATGCAAACAGACACATTTGTTAATTTGACTAATGATATATTATTTAAATATGTTTTTAGTCATAAAGAAATAGTTACAGATTTACTTACTTCTTTCTTTGATTATATAGGAACATCTAAGAAAATAAAAAGCATTCAAGTTTTTAAAGATTATCCTATTTATGGAAAAAATCTAGAAGACAAAGTATTCTTTGGTGATATTGTTGCTATCTTAGATACTGGTGAAATTGTATCTATAGAAATGTACAACAATAAGTTTGGAAAAGAAGAATACATGAAAAGCGCATCTTACTTATCTAGATTGTTTGGTAATCAATTAAAAAAAGGGAATACCTATAAGCATACTAAAAAAGTATATAGTATTAACTTTATTTTTGGAAATTATGCAAATGAAAATAGAGAAGTAGTAAATGACTATGGCTTCATAAGAAAAGTAAGTAATCCTAACTTAAACAATGAATTTATTAATCTGTATCTCATAAGGCTTGATAAAATCAAGAAAATAGTATACAATGTTAATGAAAAGAAATTAATAAGGTGGGGTAAATTTATGATATCCGAAAATATGAAAGAAATGAAGCAAATGGGAAAGGATGATGAAGCAATGGAACAATCAATCGCTTATGTTCAAGAATTTTTAAAAGAAAATGGTACTACATGGCAAGATAAACTAAATTATGAAAAAAATAAAAGTCATGATGAAGGTCGAGAAGAAAATCAGATTGAAACTGCTAGAAATATGCTTAAGGATAATATGGATATTAAAGAAATTTCTAAGTATACCGGCTTAAGCCAAATTGAAATTGAAGCATTAAAATAGTGCTTCTTTTTATGTAGAGTTATACTTCTTTTCTTGTTAAAAAAAAATTCCTTTCGGAATTAATTTTTAAATAAGATAATATTAAATACAAGTAATACTGCTACATTAAAAGCATAAGTAAATTGGAATCTTTCACATTCAACTAGGGATACTAAAAGGTCAGATAAGCAAATAATCCATCCTTCTTTACTTTTCGGTTTAAATTCTTTTACACTGGCTTTTTCATGTCTATTTACAAAAGGAAAAATCTTTTTTATTAAAACATGATGAAACATATGTGTTTTAATGGCTTCAGCTTCTATATCGGTTACATTGAAGTACTTTTTAGCATTGTTAGATGCCGTAACTGGATGTCTAAGGTATGAATTTTCTGGACTTTCTTTACGTGTACCAAAAAAGAAATCGTGAAGAAGTCCTGCTCTAGATACACTTCTTAAATCAGCCTTAAAAAACTTTCCTAATTTATAACTTAATTTAGCAACTCTTAAGGAATGCTCATATTTGCTTGTTCCGTGATGCAAATCCTTTTTTGTTTCTAAAAAATATTCATTTTCTAATATATCACACACAAACTCTTCAAACTCGCATTTTGACCGTTTTGTCATTTCTTCAACTCCTAAACTCTTTCGCGACTATTACCATTATAGTAAAATATACTCTTTTTGTAAAGGATAAATGCTTCATTTTTTACTATAAAATTTTTCACGAATTTAAAAATAAGTCCATTAGGGCTTATTTTTGTGTTATTTACAACCCCCTTTAATTGCTCATAACTGTTTTAATTATAGCATATTTGCTTTTTATTGTCAAAAAAGCTGGGAGTTTAATCCCAACTTCTTTATTTTAAGATTAGTTTATCATCTTTTACATCAACTGTAATTGTGTCATTATATTTGATTTCATCTTTGATAATTTTATCAGCGATTAAGGTTTCAATATTGTGAGTAACATATCTTTTTATTGGTCTTGCACCATATGCTTCTTCATAGGAATGTTCAATGATATAATCTTTAGCTTTCTGTGTAAGTTTGAGATGTAAGTTAATATTTTTAAGTCTTCCTTCCGTTTCATGAATAATCTTATCAAGAATATTATAAACAACATCTTTACCTAAAGATTTGAATATTACAATCTCATCAATACGATTGATAAATTCTGGTCTAAATGTTCTTTTTAGAGCATCCATTACCTTTGATTCGCTATTTTCTTCATTATCAAGGATATATTCACTACCTAAATTTGATGTCATAATGATAATGGTATTTTTAAAGTCTACTAGTTTACCAGTACTGTCAGTTATACGTCCATCATCTAGAATTTGAAGTAGAATGTTAAATACATCAGGATGAGCTTTTTCAATTTCATCAAACAAGACAATACTATAGGGATTACGTCTTACTGCTTCCGTAAGCTCGCCACCTTCATCATAGCCGACATATCCTGGAGGAGCTCCAAGAAGTCTAGATACATTGAAAGCTTCCATATATTCAGAACAGTCTATTCTTACCATGTGACGTTCATCATCAAATAGTTCATAAGCAAGAGCTTTCGCTAGCTCTGTTTTACCAACACCAGTTGGTCCCATAAAGATAAATGAACCAATTGGTCTATTTGGGTCTTTAATACCACTTCTTGCTCTTATAATGGCATCACTAACCACTTTTACTGCTTCATCTTGACCAATTACTCTTTTCTTTAAGTTCTCTTCTAAGTTAAGTAGTTTTTCTTTTTCACCACTTACTAGTTTTTGAACTGGAATATTGGTCCATTTAGCAACAATTCTAGCTATATCTTCTTCTGTTACGGTATCACTTAACATTTGTGAATCAATTTTGCTTCTTAAAGTTTCAAGTTCATTCTCTAATTTTGGAATTTCTCCATGGCGAAGACGCGCAGCTGTTTCTAAGTCATAATTATTTTCAGCAGTTTCAAGTTTAAATCTTGCCCCTTCTAATTCTTCTTTTTTCTTGTTGATATCATCATTTAAACTTTTCTCTTCTTCCCATTTTGAGCGCATTTTAGCTTCTTCTTCTTTAAGACTTGCTATTTCTGTATCTAGTTCTTCTAGTCGTTTTTTTGATAACTCATCCTTTTCCTTTTTAATTGCTTCTCGCTCAATTTCTAGACTCATGATTCTACGAGTTAAGGTATCTAGTTCTGTTGGAACAGAAGCCATTTGCATCTTTATTGTAGCACATGCTTCATCTACTAAGTCAATCGCTTTATCTGGTAAATATCTATCTGTTATATAACGGTCACTTAGGGTTGCCGCACTAATTAGAGCGCTATCCTTGATATTGACACTGTGGAATAATTCAAATTTTTCCTTTAGACCACGTAAAATAGTAATCGTATCTTCGACATTTGGCTCTTTAACTTGAATTTTTTGCAAACGTCTTTCTAGAGCACCATCTTTTTCAATATACTTACGATACTCATTTAGGGTTGTTGCCCCAATTAATCTAATTTCACCACGCGCAAGCATTGGTTTCAACATGTTTCCAGCATCCATGGCACCTTCAGCACCAGCACCAACAATCATGTGTATTTCATCTATAAATAATATGATATCCCCATTAGAATCACTAATTTCTTTTAGAACTTTTTTAAGACGTTCCTCGAATTCACCACGATATTTGGCACCAGCGATTAGGGCTCCTAAATCAAGAGACCAAATTCTTTTTCCTTTCAAGGTACTTGGTACATCGCCTTTTACAATACGTATGGCAAGTCCTTCTACAATAGCAGTTTTACCAACACCAGGTTCACCAATTAAAACGGGATTATTTTTTGTTTTTCTTGATAAAACACGAATAATACTACGTATTTCTTCATCCCTACCAATTACTGGGTCTACCTTATTTTGTTTCACTGCTTCAGTAATATCACGTCCATATTTTTCTAAAACTTTTTCATTTTCTTCTTGCATATTTGGATACATATTAACACCTTCTTTCTATTACGAGTATAATTATATAGCAAAAATTAGCACTTGTCAAGCATAAGTGCTAATTTACTGCATATAGATATGGTTATTATTTAAAAATATCCCAAAACATTTGGTTAATTTAAAGAAAATATTTAAAAATCTTTCGTAAAAATTGAAAGCTTTATTTTATAATAGATTCTAATCCTAATTTAATCATATCATTTAATTTTGTTTGTCTTTCTTCTGGAGTTAAGACTTCATTTGAATACTTAGAATCTGATACGGTCATTAAAGTAGTTGCTTCTACATTCATAGTATTTGCAACATGACATACACCAAATCCTTCCATTTCTTCCCCTAATATTTCATATTCACTTGGAATACGGTTTAATACTCTTTCGTAATCAATATATGGTCCAAATACATCCATTGTAGTAGTCATTCCATAATAAAGATTAACATTTAAATCTTTGGCAGTAGCTAAAATTGTTTTATTTAACGATTCACTGGCATCCACTACATTTCCAACATAATTATTGTAAGTATAAGCGAAATTTGACTCAGAATAAATATTTTTTGTTAGAATAACATCCCCTACTTTGGGTTTAGGACTTACTGCTCCACATGTTCCAATTCTAATTATTTTTTTAACATGGAAAAAATGGATTAGTTCAAAGACATAAATGCTGGCACTAGGCATACCCATTCCATGAGCCATTATGGTTACTTTCTTACCATTATATTCACCAGTATAGCCTGACATATTCCGGATATTGGTAACTAATTTCGCGTTTTCTAGAAAATTATCTGCTATATATTTAGCTCTTAAAGGGTCTCCTGGCATTAATACTAATTCTGCTATATCTGCTCCTGTTTCAATATGTATAGGGTTTTCTCCAATAAACATGTTCATCACCTATTATAATATTACCATATTTTGATAAAACAATTAATAGGTAAAATTAGCTCTTGACACTTCTTTGTAATATTAATTGGTCTTCTCTTAGTTTACTGCGATATTCTGGATTATTTAATTCTTCTAAATAATTACTAAAAAACTCACCTTTTTTGGTTGCTAATAATTGATAGAAATTATTTTTGATATTATCACTTATTTGTATTTTAGATATTAACTCCCATAAAAGTGCTTTATCCTGTTTGTAAATTTTTAGAAAATCAATATTATATAAATAGCTTAAGTAAATTAAATAGCTTCTTATTTTTAATTCGTCTATTTCTTCTGATATTATTTTATCTTTTACCGGTGCAATTAAATGCATCTCTTTTGTTAAAAATAAATCTTCTAAATTAAGTTCTGATAAAGTTAAACGCTCACGGCTTAAATCTTTTATATCTTCATCTAATAAAAGAATATGTAATAATTTTATTTTTGTCTTTAATAATCTTTTTTCTGCTATAAATCTTTTTAGATTGATTTCTTCTAATCCTTTTTTATCTGTTATAACATACAATCGAGTAGAGAAAACTTTTTACTAAAATAGTAAATACTTTTCCCTCTCACACCACCGTACGTACCGTTCGGTAT
>CALWAA010000032.1 GCA_944372725.1 uncultured Bacilli bacterium
GTTAGTGAAGTGGAATTATTATTATCAATCAATTGAATATTTTCTTTATCAGCATAAGATAATCTATCATAAGCTTTGCTTTTAATCATTTCTCTTAATTCTCTTACTGATAGATTATTTAATATTACTTGATTGATGTAATAATTCCGCTCGTTTTCGTTTTTAATAGAAAGAAGTTCTACTATTTGTGACCAAGAAATGCTCGACAATGTAGAGCTTTTCTCAAATAACAAATAATATTTTCTGCATCTTCTTAGTAATTCCTTGCCATAGTTTTTTCCATATATTTCAGATAATTTTTTACCCCACTTATTGATTAACCCATCGCCATACTTGGCACGATTTAAACCACCTTGGGCTTCGACTAGTAAGCGTCCGATATTCCAATTCATTTGTAATTTTTCGCTATTATCTTGTAATGCGTGTACACGATGATTAACTTCATAAGTTTCAATTATATTTTTAATTTCATTGTAATAATTTTTTTCTTTCATCCCAAATCCCCTTTACTACAAAAGAATACAAATATTATATAATGATGTATTGTTGATAGCTAGGGGATAATTTTGACAAGTTTTGTCGTAGTTTGTCGGTAACATAAATAAAAGCCCAAAATTGAAACTTGAGGCTATCTAATATTGTACTAATTTTAAATGCAAGACTTAAAATATCAATATTATTTATTTAGGTTTCCCACAGGTTAATCTTGTATCCTAATGCTTTTATATTTAGCCATAGCCAAATAGTAAGTTTAAAAGGATATTGGGCGCACACCACCATCGGTCCAATTCACGTTCGTGTTGTTGAGCTGGCCATTCGAATTCACATTGAACACCCAAGCATTACTGTTCGTAGCATTAAAGTTATACGGAGACTAGCTTCATTTAACTAGATTAACCATCTCAATTATATCATTATCAAATAAAATTATACAATCATTATTTATTTATACTAATTTATAAGTTGTAATAAAAATATCTTTATTCGTAACATACTCTATTACATATTTATCTTTCTTTTTAACTATTAATATTCCAATCGTTTTATTATGATTAGATAATTTAATATTTTTATCAACATAATTTACATATAATTCTAATTGTCCTATGTCTTGAGGTTTAAACTCTTTTGTTTTCAATTCTATTACAATGTAGGAGTTTAAATTTATATTAAAAAATAATAAATCTATCTTATATGTGCGATTATTTATTTTAATTTTATATTCATGCCCAACCAAAGCAAATCCAGTACCTAATTCTAAAAATTTATTTTCTAACATACTGATAATATATTTATGAAAGCTTTTTCATTTAGCTTGTTAGTTTCTTTATTTGTTTTAATTAAAATAGGGTCTTTAATCATATCTTCTATGGTTAGTGAAGTGGAATTATTATTATCAATCAATTGAATATTTTCTTTATCAGCATAAGATAATCTATCATAAGCTTTACTTTTAATCATTTCTCTTAATTCTCTAGTTGATAAATGATTAAGTATAACTTGATTAATATAATAATTCAATTCATTTTTATTTTTTAAAGATAGAAGTTCTATAATATGGGACCAACTTATTTTGGTCGGCACTGCCGACCAAATTGAAAAAAGCAAATAAAATTGTCTCATTCTTCTAAGTTCTCTCACATTATAATGTTTTCCATAGTCTCGCATAAAATCAATAGACCATTGCTTAATCAAACCATCCCCATACTTGGCCCGATTTAAACCACCTTGGGCTTCAACTAGTAATCGTCCGATATTCCAATTCATTTGTAATTTTTCGCTATTATCTTGTAATGCACGTACACGATGATTAACTTCGTAAGTTTCAATTATATTTTTAATTTCATTGTAATAATTTTTTTCTTTCATCCCAAATCCCCTTTACTACAAAAGAATATAATTATTATATAATGATGCAATACTTATAGCTAGAGGATAATTTTGACAAGTTTTGTCGGCATTTGTCTAAAAAAGGAACATTTAATCTATTACTGATAAATTTTTTTACCATAGTTCTCTTTTTAGGATAACTTTAATTTTTAGTAAATCATAAATAATATAATCAATTCCGGATTGGTCGTATTTTGGCTAATCCGGAATTGAAAATTAAAATATAAGCGAAATACCGAAAGAAAGTTAAAAAACGTTCTGGTATTTATGTTAAATCTTTAATTATTTGAAATAATCTTTCATTTTTGTATATTCTTTCTCTTCCTACTTTTTCGCTTGTTAAAAAACTTAAATCTACTAACATATCTAAATATTTTTGAGCTGTTTTTTCAGATACATTTAATATTTTAGCTATATAAGGTATTTTAGTATAAAATTCATAGAATAAAGCTTCTAATAGTTCTTTAGAATAAATTTTAGTTTTGCTTCTTAATTCTTGCTTCATTAAGTACATTTCATCTCTTATCTTATTAATAATATTTATCGTTTCACCTGCAGTTTGTTCTATTCCTTTTAAAATATATATTATCCAACTTTCAAAATTATTTGTGTTTCTTGTTGACTGAAATAAATTATAATATTCTTTTTTATTATTAATAATATATTTGCTTAAATATAATATTGGTGTATCTAGCATGTCTTTTAACACTAAATATAAAATATTTATTATTCTTCCTGTTCTTCCATTTCCATCATAGAATGGATGAATACTTTCAAATTGATAGTGAATTATGGCTAATTTGATTAAAGGATCTATATCAGAATCTTGATTTATATAATTTTCAAGATTTTGTAAATAATCCATTATTTCTTCTTTACTTTGAGGAGGCGTGTAAACAATTTCTCCAGTCACATTATTTTTAATTACTGTTCCTGGCACTCTTCTTATATCCGCATTATTATGTTCTAGTTTTTCTTGAATTTTAATAATTATATTTATATTTAAAAATTCATATTCTTTTATTAAATTATAGCCTTCCCAAATTGCACTTCTATAATCTACTACTTCTTTAGCAGCTGGAGTAGAATCATTTGTTTTTACCATTGCTTTATATATTTCATCATGGGTTGTAACAATATTTTCAATACTAGAACTTGATTTTGCTTCATTTATCATAATAGCATTTATTAAGATATTTTGATTAGGCATGGTATTTGCTATACCTTTTAATTCAGCTAAAGCTCTACTGGTTTTAGATAATTGTTTTAATACTTCTTTTGTTTCTAAATCCATTTTTAAAGGTAATTTTTCTAACATTTTGTCCCTCCTTTAATACAGGAAGAAAATTGAAAAATCTTCCGGTATTTATATAATACCAGAAAAAACTTCCGGTGTCAACAAAATACCGGAAGAAAATTGAAAAATCTTCCGGTATTTTGCTTGATAGTGGAAAAAAGTTCGGGTATTTATTTGAACATAGCTTTTGCTGTTCTAAGCATCCCGCAAGTATAGCCGTATTCGTTGTCATACCATGCTGTTACTTTTATTAAGTTACCACTTGTACTTGTAAGCATACCATCTACCAGTGCACCATAAGTTTTGCCAATAATATCACTAGATACGATGGGGTCATAAGTAATTTTTAGACTTTCAGTGGTATTTTCTTCAAATAAATGGTTGATTTCATCAATAGATGTTTTTCTTTTAGGAATAAATGTTAGTTCAACTAGAGAACCATCTGTTACTGGTACACGATAAGCAAGACCTTCTAGTAAACCATTTAATTCTGGTATTACTTTGCCGATTGCTTGGGCAGCGCCAGTTGATGTTGGAACGATATTGGCAGCACAAGCCCTACCACGTCGTGAATTAATCCCTTTTTTGTGGGCTACATCAAGAGTTACTTGGTCATTGGTATAAGCATGAATTGTACTCATATAACCACACTCTATGCCAATATTATCATTGATGACTTTCGCAACTGGTGCTAGGCAATTGGTTGTACATGATGCCGCAGATACTATTTCTTCGGTTCCATCTAAAATATTTTCATTTACACTATAAACAATGGTTTTTACATTATCTGATTTTGATGGAGCAGAAATAAGCACTTTTTTAGCGCCTGCTTCAATATGTTTATGGGCATCTTCATACTTGGTAAATTTACCCGTACACTCTAAAACTAAATCAATATTTAATTCGCCCCATGGTAATTTACTAGGGTCTGTTTCGTTATAAACTTTTATTCTTTTGATATTATTTACTACTATTTCATCACCTTCAGCTTTAATTAAGTCTTCATGAAAAGAACGATGGGTTGTATCATATTTGGCTAAGTATGCTAAATCTGATGCACTTCCTAAATCATTAATAGCTACAATATCAAAATCAGTTGTGGTTATAATTCTTCTAAATGCAAGTCTTCCAATTCTTCCAAAGCCATTAATTGCTACTCTAATCACATTCATTACCTCCTATAAACTCTCTTAAAATACTACTCTTACTTACATATTCACTTGTAATGGAATAAAAACTTCTTAAAAATTTTAATAATCTTCTTGCTTCTTCATAATATTTAGAATCTGTATCAATTGATAATAATAATGGTTCTGCATATACCTTTAATACCCCTAATTCATATGGTAAGGCGGTATTAATAATGGTATCAGCTTGATGAGTAAATGGAAATATATATTTTTCCTCACCATTTCTTACTGACTGCCATTTTTCTATTACTTCTCCTACTTTATATCCTCTCGTTCTATTATCTCTTACCATACGTCTAATAAGTCTTAAATCAAGGGTTGAGATATAATTATGTCTATCAATATTTAGAGGAATAAAAGGACTTAAATATATCTTATATTTATATTTTGCAGGAATTCCTGGGGTTAAATCATCATTTAGGGAATGAAGTCCTTCTATTAGTATTATGCTGTTTTCTTTTAATTTTATTAAATGATTATGATATTCTCTTTTTCCTGTTATAAAGTTAAAGCTAGGTATGTTTACTTCTTTTCCTTTTAAAAGGTTCATTAAATCATTATTAAAAGTTCTTGTATCAATGGCATTTAAACATTCAAAATCAAAGTTTCCAAATTCATCTTTGGGATTATCTATTCTGTCAACAAAATAATCATCTGTTGATAAACAAATTGGGTCATAACCTTTACTTCTTAGGTATGCGCCTAAAACACGGGTTGTTGTTGTTTTGCCACTACTTGATGGTCCAGCAATCATAATGAACTTTTTATCATTATTGCGAATAATTTTATCACAGGCTTTTTTTATTTCATCTGTAAAATGTAATTCACAAGATTCAATAAATCCTTTGACAGTTCTACTACTTACTAAATTATTTAAGTCGCCTACATATGGGGTATCTAATTTTTTTAACCATGATTTGCCATCATAATAGGCATTAATAATGTTTTCATGATGGACATATTCCGGAAGTCTTCCCTCAGTTAAATTACTTGGATATAAAATAATTAAACGATTATTTCCTAAATATTTTAATTCAAACTTTCTAATGTATTTTGTAGAATAAGGCATTGGGACATAATAGAAGTTTAAATAATCTTTCAATTTATAAATCGTTACAATATCATCACAAGTTTTAACGTTAATTGCTTTTTCATAATAAGAAGTTGCTTCATAAAAATCTATAGCTTCTTTTTTTAGAATATTATATCTTTTAAATTCATGGTCCTCATCAATTATACGAGCCATTTCTCCTTTGATTTTTGATATATCATCACTTGTCAAAACTTTTTCGTATTTTATTTCCCCAAGCATTCCTCCTGGTACACTATGAAGATAATGGATATCACTACCCTTAAAAATGGTTTTTAAAGCTACTTCTAAAATAAATTTAACTGCAGCTTTATACATTTTAGCACCCTCAATAGACGCGGCATCAATAAATTCAATTACTTCATCTTCTATCGCCTTAGCTGTTAAAGGGATTAATTCATTGTTTTTCTTCACTGCTAAAACAGAATCTTTTAAAATTGATGCTTTACTAATTTCTAAATAAGTAGTGTTTTTAGCTACTTCTATTTGTTTATGTTCAAATGTAATTTTAATTTTCTCCATCATGATTCCCCTCTATTCTATAATATCTTATCATATTTTTAGACTTTTGTCACAAATTTTGCATAAATTTTTATCATTCATACTATATATATTATAGGTGATTAATTTTATGAACATTGTACCAACAGTTATAGAAAAAAATAGTAATAGAGAATATGCTTATGATTTGTATTCTAGACTTCTTAAAGACCGTATTATTATTTTAAGTGGAGAAGTAAATGATGCCCTTGCTAGTATTGTGGTTAGTGAACTTTTATATTTGGATTCCCTAAATCATGATGATATTTATCTTTATATCAATAGTCCGGGTGGAAGCGTTACAAGTGGATTTGCTATTTATGATACGATGAATTATATTAAAAGTGATGTAAGAACTATTGTAGTCGGTATGGCAGCAAGTATGGGAGCATTTTTGCTTTCTAGTGGTACTAAAGGAAAAAGGTGTGCTCTTAAAAATGCCGAAGTTATGATTCATCAAGTTTTGGGTGGTGCCCAGGGACAAGCAACGGATATTAAAATTCAGGCGGAACATATCCTTAAAATAAAAAAGAAGCTAAATCATATTTTAGCAACGAACACTGGTCAACCTATTAATAAGGTCACTCGGGATTGTGAGAGAGATAATTATATGAGTAGTGAGGAAGCACTTCATTATGGGCTTATTGATGAGATAATTTAATTTCTCTTTTTTTAGTTGGAAATGTATATGTTATAATCTCTTCTTCTTTTATTTCATAATTAATATTATTTATAAATAAAATATAATTTATAATATCTTTTACAATTATGCTATCTTTATTTAAAATTAATTTTAGAACATTGATGATATAAGTAATTAGTTTTTTATTTATCCTTTTTATTATTTCTTCTTGAGATTTGAAAAACTGCATATAAATGTTTCTTTGGGTATTATATTTTTCACTTTCAAATCTTATAGTGTTTAGATATAATTCATTTAAATCATCTTGAAAATATTGTGAATAACTTTTTCCGGTTAATGTTGTTAGAAATTCTAAGTAATAATTTAATCTATTTTTAATTTTTTGATAAGCAATATTACCATTCATTAAATTTATATCTTCTAAATTGCTGTTATATAATTTACTACTTATAATCATTGCTTTTATATTTTGATAAGGTACTTTATCGTATATAAATATTTCATCATCATAAAGGCCGCTGCAAAATGGCAATCCTAAATCTTGAGCTTCACTAAGAGACGTTATCCCTGAAAAATAGCTAGTACTGGTAAATTCAAATATTATTTTATCTTTTACAAAAGCTTTATAAGCTTCACCTCTTTTATAAATTGCGGATATCCATCTTTCATTGTTATGACCAGCATGCTCTTTTAGATGATATTTTTCTTCAACATCATAGTAATTACTGATAATACCTTTACTTAAAATGGAAGGTATTGCCAAAAAATTGTAGCCAATACTGTGATAAAATATTTGAGGTTCATTTCCTTGTAAAATTTCAATGATTCGATTTTGATTTATCATATTTATGTGTTTTTTATATTCTCTATTTATCTTTTCAGCTAAATCAATTAATTGTTTGGAAAAATCTAATCTTAAAAAATTGGCATTTAATACGCATTTCATTGTCTTTTCAAATCTTAATCTATCTAAGGCATCAGCATCTTTTAAGATGTTATATAGAGTTATAAAACGTTTATATTCGCTTTCATCTAAATCATAATTATCAAAAATTAATTTCTTGCAACTATCATCAAGACAATGTCCTTCTATAATTGCTTTTAATAATTTCAAATTGGTTTCATTTTGGTATATGTTTTCGCTTTCTAGGAATTTTAACCTTAAAGTACTGGTTAAGCCATGAGTGGTATCTTCGCATTCATCGGTACGTCCTATATCATGATATTTAGTAGCATCTAAAATAATTTTCATATCTGTTTCATTTAATTTTAAAGATTTTCCTATTAAATATGCAAAGAATGTTACTTTTTCAGAATGATATAATCCATGGAATTTGCTTTTATAAAGTCTTTTTTCATCAATAGATAGAATAATATCTCTTAACTCTGGCATATTTATTATGTTATAGCTTTTATCTCCTTCTAATATTTTTAACAATAAACTCATTTTCTTCCTCTTTCTAATTTGTCCATATCAAGATATTCTTTAATAGGAATATTATATCTTTGTTTAAATTCCTCAAAGGTATAACCAAACTCATCTGTTTCTTCTGTTAACCTTTCTTTTTCAGGGTCAGCATAATACCATATACCATTAAATTTAAATTTAATTACCGCGTGATTAAATTCAATCCCTTCATAAGAACAATTTACCATTCTTGCTTCAATGCCAATTATATTTAATAAAAATATCATCATATTTACATAGCCTTCACAAACTGCTTTTTTATTTACTAAGGCCGCATAACTAGTATTCATTAACTTTAATCTTTTTAATATATATTTTTCTTTTTCGCTCTTTTTATCCCTTAGATTAAAATATACTCTATCTCTATAATTCAATCCTTTTGTATCATATTTAATAGAAAAGGCTACATATTCATGTATTTTCTTAATGTTATCTAAATTTGCTTCTTTGATTTCTAAATACTTTAAAATTCTTAGAGCTCTAAAATACATATCTTTTACTTGGTCATAACTAATAATGTATTTACCATCATCAAAAGTTGTTTTCTCACCAAAAGTTATATTTGATAAAGCCTGTCTTAATTGTCGTTCTAAAAATCTTCTATCTTCTTCATATCCAAATAAACTAATAAATAATTTAATATCCAGTGTGTTTGTGGCAGTGTCCATTGTATTGGTAATATATTTTTTTGTATCTCCAATTGTTTTAAATCCGTTATTAATTAAACTTACACTTTCAAGGTTCCTCAATTCATCTAATCCTTTTATCTCAGTTAGATTGGGATTATTAAATAAATCTAAAACCTTTAATTTTTTTAAATTTGTGATATCTAAAAATTCAATATTGTTGTCATTGTAAAGTCTTAATTCTTCTAAGTTATTTAAATTTGTTAAAATAGAAAAATCGGTGATACTGTTTATAAGTGAAGAATCAAATTCTACTAAATTTGATGACGGATAACTATAAATATTAAGTACTTTTAATCTAGGAATTTTATCAATATCTATTAAATCCGATATACCTGTAAGCGTAAGATTCTCTATCATATTTAATTCTTGTTCAGAAAATTCTCCATTATAATCAAAAATACTATTTCTTATTCCTTTTTTTATTAATTCATGGAGTATACATACGCCTAATTCATAATTATTAAATTTAATCATTTACATCACCAATTTAGTGATTATCTTACCATATTCTTTATGTTATGTCAAAATTTAACCTTTTTATTTTTCTTTGTGTTTTTTAATTAAATTTTTTACTTTGATAAAATGATGATTTACGCCACTTTTCCCTATTTTATAATCTGTT
>CALWAA010000033.1 GCA_944372725.1 uncultured Bacilli bacterium
CCCTCACAAGCAGCTAGACTACGAGATACTTCATAGGAAAAATCGACATGGCCGGGAGTATCAATTAAATTTAAAATGTATTCTTCGCCATTATATTTTGTATGTAATTTAACTGCATTTAATTTAATGGTTATTCCTCGCTCACGCTCTAAATCCATACTATCTAATATTTGGTCTTTCATTTCTCTTTTATCTAACGCACCTGTATATTCGAGTATACGGTCAGCAAGTGTACTTTTACCATGATCAATATGAGCTATAATTGAAAAGTTACGAATGTTTTGTTTCTTCATATTTAACACCAATAATATTATAACAGAACAAAAGAAAAGATTAAAGAATTTTCTTTAATCAATTATGTATTAAGAAACGACAAATGGATTAGATGCAGTACCATCACCTGAAGAAAATATAGTATCTGTTTTTAAATTGATAACCGGACGAACACCATAATCCATAAGGACGCCATCATCGCTTCGAACAATCATACCGTTTAAATGAATTCTAAAAACAAAAGACCAACTATCTGAATCAGCATAATATGGAGTCATTGTCCAATAAGAACTATTTGTATTAAGATAATAGTTTTGATTACTAAGTCCATTGACACCACCAGCTAACGCCGTTTCATCAACTGTTATTAGTCCGATAGGAATTTTAATTATATCATTTGCACTGCAGTTTAAACTTGGATTCTTATTGCTTACCAACCTTCCATAAGCTGCATAATAAATCATACTACTTGGTTGGCTACTCCAACTTGATCCGATATTCATCTCTCTATCACTACAAAATCCGATATTACTATCAATGTGATCTGCTTCTTCATCTAACTTGCTACTACTGTACCATTCGTTTAATTTTTTTAATATGTCGCTTTCTGTATTCTGTCCATGTTGATGTTCTTCTGAATATTTTAGCCCAACATAATAACTCCGATTAGTATTACTATTAAATGCGTTTGTTCCAATCTGTGTACCTGCTCCTGTGGTCGTTTTACTTGTTCCCTGATAAATTAATCTTATTGTTCCATCGCCATTGATTCTCACTATTCGCCAGTAGAATCCACCAAAGAATACCCAGTTATCCGTTGGGGCTCCAGCAAAATAATAACTTGTCCCTGCCCAGTCGGTAGTTTGATAAATAATTCCTGTAGTACTGTCACCAAAGGCTGTACTAAAATCATTTCTTGTTTGAATATCTTTTCCTGCTAGTATTTGACTTGATGCTGTTACTTCTTCATCAAAAAATAAATAGCATTTAGTACCTTTTGTAGTCATTGGGGTTAAACTTAAACTTTTTGTATCTGCATCATAAGATAGAGAAATATTTGTGTCTTCTTCTCCATTTACGGTGCGATAACTTTTCTCTTCATTTAATACATATCCCGTTTCGGGGATCGTATCACTTTGGGTATAACCACTATCACCATTGATATAGATAGCTACGGCATTTAAGTCGGCTAAGCTATAATTGATTGTTCCATTAACTAAAGGTATGGACTCTGTAACTTTGTATTTTGCTCTAGTAAAATTCAGTATTACTGCGCTTATTATTAGTACTGCTACTACTCCAATAATGATGTTTCTTTTTAAATGACTTTTCTTTAATACTTCAAAATCCATGATATCTTCCTTTCGTGAAGTTCTACTTCATTTACCTACATAAATCAAAAATGTATAATGGTACATATTGACTACCTTATATTACTATTAATTTATCACACTAAATGGAAGATGTCAACTGCCTTTATGATTTTTTCTTAATTTTTTATAGTACCCTTATTAGAGGAGGTAAACTATGATGCGACTAGTAGCAAATGAGTATGAGCCTAACGAAACTTTTAAGATTATTAGAGAATGGACGGGTCTTACTCAAGAAGAACTTGCAAAGGAATTAAACAGAAGAAGCCGCCACGGAATTAAGGAAATTGAGACTGGTAACGCAAGATTTTATTTTGAGACTATTTTAGAAATATGTAAGAAACATAATATAAAAATGGTATTTGAAAAGGACAACTAACAAATTTAGCTGTCCTTTTTTTCTTGCAAAAGCCTTACATAGAGATAGCTATTTCCTGTGTTATACTAAAATTGGAGGTACATTATGTGTGGTATTACAGGATTTATTAGTAAACATAGTGATAAAAAGAAAATTATAAAGGAAATGACGGATAAAATTATTCATCGAGGTCCTGATGGTGAGGGATATTATATTGATGATATGATTGCTCTTGGACATAGGAGATTATCTATTATTGATGTAGCAAATGGAGAAGAACCTATTTATAGTGAAGATGAAAACATTATTTTAATTTTTAATGGGGAAATTTATAATTATTTGGAACTGAAAGATGAGTTAAGTAAACACGCCTTTAAAAGTAATTGTGATGCAGAAGTAATTGTTCATGGTTATGAAGAATGGGGATTAGACTTGCTTTCTAAACTCCGGGGTGTGTTTGCTTTTGCGCTTTGGGATAAGAAAAATCAGAAACTTTTTTGTGCAAGAGATCCTTTTGGTATTAAACCATTTTATTATTATCATACTCAAGATACTTTTATGTTTGCATCAGAAATTAAGGCATTTCTCCCCCATCCTGCATTTCATAAAGAATTTAATAAAGACTTACTTGCACCTTATCTAACATTCAGTTTTACACCAACTTGTGAAACATTTTTTAAAAACGTTTATGCACTGGATGCAGGTAGCTATTTAATTTATCAAAATAATAATCTTTCTATTTCAAAATATTATATTCCTACTTGGGGCGAAACAGAAAGTACTTTAGAAGAAGATATTGAAAAAATTGATGAAGTTATGAGGGAGTCAGTTTCTTATCATATGAATAGTGATGTGCCAGTTTATACATTTTTATCTAGTGGGGTTGATTCTTCATATATTACTAGTCTTGCAAAACCAAAAGAAGCTTATACGATAAGCTATGAAGAGGAGAAATTTAGTGAATATGCTTATGCGAAAGACTTATGTTCTAAATTAAATATCCATAGTAATCGTTATATTATACAGAAAGATGAATATTTGGATATTGTTCCCAAAATTATGTATCATTTAGATGAACCTTTAAGTGATCCAGCTTGTATTGCTCTTTATTTTTTGGCTAGAAGAGCGAGCAAAGATACAAAAGTCGTTTTATCTGGTGAGGGTTCTGATGAATTTTTTGGCGGTTATAACACTTATTTAGAATATTTTTCTCTTGCAAAATATAAGATGGTACCTAAATTTGTTAGAAAAATGATTGGTAATGTTTTTAGTCTTTTACCAGAATTTAGAGGAAGAAATTTTATCGTTAGAAATAAAGATGTGATAGAAGATAGCTATGTTGGTGTCAATCCTCTATTTTCTAAAAAAGAAGTTAAGAAACTTACTAATCATCAAACTTTTTCCGTAAAAGAAATATTACATCAATCTATCAAAAACTTTTCTTCGAATGATTTAGTTAAAATGCAACAAATTGATATAGCATTTTGGCTGCAAAAAGATATTTTACATAAAGCAGATCGTATGAGTATGGCCCATTCTTTAGAAGCCCGCGTTCCTTTTGTAGACAAAAAAGTTTTTCAGGTAGCTTCCGGTTTGCCTTTCTATGAAAAAATAGATAAGACAAATACTAAAATTGCTTTAAGATTGGCAGCGAAAAAAGTGATTCCTAATCAAACTTATCAAAAAAAGAAGTTAGGTTTTCCGGTTCCTTTAAAAGAATGGATTAAAACACCGGAATATATATCAGAAATCAAAAAAAGCATTCATCAAGATTTTGTTAAAGATTTATTTAATCAAGATTATGCTTTAAAATTACTTGATGATACCATTAAAGGTAAAGTTTGCTACAAAAAGATTTGGGCTATTTATACTTTTATTAAATGGTATGAAGTTTTCTTTTTAAATGATTAATGGTTAAACCCTATTTGTAAATTAAATATCTTATCAATACTGGCATCATAGGTGATATCAATATTGTTTGTATCATCTTCAATATAGTAGATGGCATGATTATCCAAGTAATCGTATTCAATTTGAGATTTTGTAATACTACTCATTTTAAATTGAATTATGTTACTAATTCCCATTACTCTTAATTTATTATTTATCATATTGCTAATTTCTTCAATCGTAAAGATATTTTTAGTACTTTCCGGTAAAGACGCTTCATTAAAGGGAGTATAGTTATAATAAATGTTTTGAAAATCTTTTGTAAAGAGAAAGAGCGAATCCCCTTTTGTTATATAGATAATATCTTCATTATAACTCGAATTATCATAAATAAGTAGTTCATCATCTTGGGCAAGCATTTCTAAATAAGTAATAGCATCTTCTTCTTCATAAAAATCAGTGATAATGTTTGCTAATAATTCTTTATTTTCAATACTTTCTATATCTTCAGTGGTTGCTAAACGAACACTAGAATTATATAATATTTCTCCTAAAAAATCGTAAGTCTCTTCGTCATTTATTTTATAATTATTGTTAACTGTCATTAAGTCATTATCATAATTTGTTAGAAATATATCAAAATTAGAAATAACAACTACATATATTCCAAGAATTAGGATAAATAAAACGATTGGTAATATTCTTTTTTTCATGTTAATCACTCATTTCTATTTTCGCAGTTGTACCAACGCTTGATGCGATATCTAACTTCCAATTATGTACTTCGATGATTTTAATACATAAAGTAAGACCTAATCCTAGACCGGAAGAAGCTCTGTTACGATCACTTTTTAAAGTATAAAATGGCTCTTTTATTTTTTCGATTTCTTCTTTTTTGATGCCAATACCATTATCTTTTATTAAAATATTGTTATTTGTTAAAACAATTTCTATTACTGGTTCCTTACTTGCTTCTATGCCATTTTTTATTAAATTGAATATTAAAGATTTAAAAAATGTTTGGTTTATATCTTTATAAACTGTTTCTTCTAAATTTATTTTAAATACTACTTCGGAATAGATTTGCTTTAGTTCATTTATATATCCTTTTATTAAACTAGCTAAATTGCTTTTTTCTTTTTCAATCTTGTTATTATCTAATAAAATTAACTCCATTAATTTATCTCGCATATCTTCAATATATTTTCCCTCTTTATAAATTCTTTCGTTATATTCCTTTATACTTTCCATATTCTTTACTTTGCCATTTTTTATTAGGCTTGAATAACCAATTATAGAGGTCAGAGGGGTTCTAAGTTCATGAGTTAAATTGCCAATGAAAATCTTTCTATTTTCGCTTATTCGTTCCATTTCTTTTATATTATTTTGAATTGATGTTTTCATATTTCTAAAAGATATGGCATAAGAACCTATTTCATCATTTCCTAAATCAGGAATATCTATATCTAAAGAGCCTTTTTCAATTTCTTCTGTCACTTTTTTTAGTTTTTTTAATTTTCTAGTTGTTAAGATAACAAGGATAGATAAAATTAGGGATGCTCCAAGAGAAGTTAACAAACTAATTTTTATAAAGTATTCTATTTGATTATCTCGATTATTATAAACGTTTTCAAGAGTATGACTAACTATAATTTTATAATTTTCTTTTTGCATACCTAAATACATTTCTTTATTATTAATATAAATGTTTACTAATTCAATGTTATTATTTATCAAATTTGGCTCTAACTCTTCAATATCTTCGCTGAAATCATTATAAAGAAGATCTTCATCTCGATATATTTTGATATTTAAACCACTTTTTTGATAGGAGTTTATAATATAAGTTAATTCGCCTGAATAATAATAACTAGCATTAGCAATGGCATTCATACTAGATATGTTTTTTTCTATTTCTTGTTCGATATTGGTTTCAAAAGAATTGTTAATTAAAATAATCCCAATCCCATTTACTACTATTATAATCATTAAAAATGATATTAAAAACATTTTACTTCCAAAATTCATTTTAATCCTCAACTAAACGATAACCTATTTTATTTACTGTTATTAAATCTTCTTTTAAATCTAGTTTTTTTCTTAGTTCTTTCATATGATAATCAAGTGTTCTTGTTTCAATATCATAGTGAATATCCCAAATTTCATCTAGTATTTCTTCTTTTGTTATTATTTTGTTTTTATTTTTGATGAAAAGCAAAAATAATTCATATTCTTTAGGGGTAAGCTTGATTATCTCACCTTTTTTCGTTACTTTGCGAGAAATCGTATTTACAATAATATCTTTAAAAGAATATTCTTCTTTTTTATTTAAGCGCAAACGAATCCTTGCCAGTAATTCTAATGGTTCAAATGGTTTGGTCATATAATCAATTCCTATATTTAAACCTTCTATGATTGTATCAATATCGTTTTTGGCTGATAAAAAAATAATAGGTGTATTTATCTTTTCTAATTTTTTTACTAATGTAAAGCCATCTATTTTGGGTAACATAATATCAAGTAAAATTAAATCGTAATGATTGGTTGATAAAGCATTTAATGCAGTTTCACCATCCTCACAAATTTCTGTTTCATAACTTTCTAAGTGAAGTGTATCTTCAATCAGTTTCGATATGTTTTTTTCGTCTTCTACAATTAAAATTTTTGCCATAATCCATCACGAACCTATTATAGCATGTTTCATGCTTCTTTTTTGTAAGTTTTTTGTAAGAATTATTTTTTCTTTTTTGCTTTTTGTTTTTTTTTTAATTCTTTTCTTTTAGCTTTCGCTTCTTCCCTATATTTTTTCATCATTTCAAAGACATTATTATCAAGATTAGGAAAAGCTTTTAAAAGTCTATTAGGAAAGGCTTTAAATCCAGCGATACTTTCTTTTAATCTTTTTTCAAATATAATCGGTATCATTGCAATCTTTTCGTTCTTTAATTCTTCAACAATAATAATTCTGTTACGAAGATTATAAGCAATAATAACAGAGTAAATAACATCTAAGATAAATAATATAGTAAACACAATAGAAAGAATAGTCCATACCTTAAATGGTAATAAACTAAATAAAAGATAAAATCCTGGCGTTACCACATAAATAATAAGAAGTGATAAAATACCAAAAGCAAAAGAATTTTGAAGACAAATACGTCCATTTATATTATACTTTCTATCACTATAGTCCCACCATTTATTATGAAATATTTTTTCTAATAAAAATGAAGTAAAATATTCTAAGGCACTCGTAATAATGACACCAAAGACAAAGACAACAACAGGGTCTTCATAATACCGTAGTAAACAAAATAAAATTAATACTGCCCCTAGTCCATAAATTGGTATCACTGGTCCACATAAAAAACCACGATTGACAAATTTTTTAGAACCCAAATAACACCAAAATACTTCTAATAAATAACCTATAAAAGAACATAAATAAAAAATCAAACTGCCATACACTAATATTTCTTTCATAATATAACCTCTAATTTATTATAACATAGAAAACTGTCTTTTTGTTCATAAATTAATTTTCACCTCATATAATCTAGTAAGTTTAGAAAGGATAAATTTTATGATAAATAAACAAAATTTATGGTTTTTAACCCTTTTTTCCTTAATCATGGTACTTAGTATTTATTATCTTACGATGTCTGATGATACTTTATCTACCTTAAATGTAAATAGTGATGTGAGTGATGCTACCGATGTTGTAATTAGTGAAGAAAATGATACTTTAGTAGCTCTAAGAGTATCCGAAGAAGAAGCTTTAATTGCTCGGATGAATGAACTAGAAGAAATTTTACTTAGTGATGTTGCTACACTAGAAGAAAAAAACGATGCTTATGAAGAATTACAAAGCTTAAATAAAAGTGAAAGTGAAAAAGAAGCGATTATCAAGCTTATTAAAGAGGAATATAAACTTGATTCAGTCGTTCAAATCGAAAATACAAGTATTACTATTACTATTGCCAGTACTACTCATGATGCTGCTCTTGCCAATAACATTATTCGCAGTGTTCAAAAACTCTATAATCAAGATATGTATATAACAGTTAAATTCAGTTAATTAGGCATTCTATTTAACCAAATTGATGGAATCCTCATAAAATACACTAGAAACATAATAGAAATGAGTGATTATTCCATGAAAAGAAGTATCCTAACCAACAGAGAAAAAGAAGTATTCGAACTTTTAGTATTAAATAAAACGACAAAAGAAGTAGCAGACCTATTAAGAATTAGTGAAAAAACTGTTAGAAATCATATATCTAATACCATTCAAAAATTAGGGGTTCAAGGAAGAGCTAGTGCAATTGTTGAATTAGTGCGTTTGGGTGAAATAACAATATAATTTATCTCCTTCGGGAGATTTTTTAGTACTTAAATGACTCCTTATTACGTATATTTTTAGTGGTGATATTATGCTTAAAAAATCAGCCTTAAGAAGAATCATGGTTTCAACATTAGCTTTAATTATTGTAACCGTTTTATATTTTTTCCCTACTGATGATAATAATAACCAAATTGCTCAAAAAGTAGAATATGTAAGTGTTGATAATACTCCTATTTATTTAATGAATCCTGATAATTATGTCGTTAGAACGAGTATTGCTACAAAAGAAAAAGAACCACTTGCTTTAGTTAAGGAAATGATTGATGCTTTAACAATCGGAAATGAAAAACAAGATTATATTCCCAAACATTTTAGTAGTGTAATTCCTGAAAACACCAAATTACTAGATGTTTCTTTAGAAGATGGCTTACTTAAAATAGATTTTTCCAAAGAATTTTTAAATACTACCAAAGAGATGGAAGAAATAATGATTGAAGCAATTGTTTATACATTAACAGAAATAAACGGAATTGATAAGATTATGATTTTTGTAGAAGGCACTAAATTAGAGGTACTCCCGCAAAGTAATATAAAGCTACCTAACACTCTCGATAGAAGTTATGGCATTAACAAAGTATATGATATTACGAGCCTTAAGGATTTAACAAAAACAACTATTTATTATATTGGCGAATTTAATGACCTTATTTATTATGTTCCCGTAACTAAAATTGAAAATGATAATGGGAATAATAAAATTGAAATTATCATTGATGAATTAAAATCTAGTCCTATATATGAGACAAATCTTATGAGTTATCTAGCTAGTAGTGTAAAACTAGAAAGCTATGAAGAATTAGAAAACCAAGTTATTCTTAGTTTTAACAACGAAATATTTGATGATTTTAAAGAGCAAAATATTTTAGAAGAAGTAAAATATTCTATTTCTTTATCGATTGAAGACACTTTAAATGTAGAAGAAGTTATCTTTAAAGTTGATAATAAAGTAATTGAAACGTTTAAAACGAAAGAAAATTGAATTTAAAGTTATACTTTTTTATATTTTACTTATACTAAATGTGTAATGTATTTCGAAAATTATTTGATTTTGATTTTTGTCAAGACATAATGACTAGAAATTGCAAAGTTAAATAATCGTCGATATGGCGATTTTTTAAAATTTTGC